>NZ_QYRR01000019.1:0-1223 GCF_003591215.1 Actinomyces sp. 2119 | reverse complement strand
GGGTCAGGACGGTGTGGCCGGCGAATCCCTGGTCGGTGTACCACAGGACGAGGCTGGGGTCGGGGTGCAGGGAGCGTACCCAGGCGGCGACCTCGGCGGCGACCTGGGGGTGGGCGTCGGTGGAGACTGCCTGGTTGCTGGGGAAGTGCCTGATGTCGAACGAGGGGTCGTCGGGGCGGGGGATGTTGGCCTCGGCGTCGATGATGTCGGTGGCGGGGTCGTAGCGGCGTGTCCTGCACCCGGGCCACCTGCGCTGGGCGGCCTGGAGGAAGGTGTCGGCGTCGATCATCTGCTGGGTCGGGTCCATGGCCACGACCATGTAGTTGACTCCCATGGTGGTCCTCACTCTCTGTGCTGGTCTGCTGGTGGTGTCCTAGATGTCGAGTTTGCGGAGGAGGCGGGGTGGTGGTGTGGTGTCGTGCCCAGCGCGTCCAGCACGCTGGCCAGGCTCACCCCGCCCGGGGCGGTCAGCGACTCGCGCAGCCCGCCTGCCAGGGGGCGTGCGGGTGTCTAGTGGAAGTAGTGGGGGTACTCCTGCTCGGGGTCGTGGTCGCGGTGGTCGACCCACTGGTGGTCTATCTGGGTGGGGGTGATGCCGGGGGTCAGGACGGTGTGGCCGGTGAAGCCCTCGTCGGTGTACCACAGGACGAGGCTGGGGTCGGGGTGCAGGGAGCGTATCCAGGCGGCGATCTCGGCGGCGACCTGGGGGTGGGCGTCGGTGGAGATCATCCCGTTGTCGGGGAAGTGGATCACGGAGAAGGGGGGCGCGTCGGGTGGGGAGACGACTGTGGCGTCACTGATGTCGGTGGCGGGGTCCTCGACGACGGCCTGGCACCCGGGCCACTTGCGCTGGGCCTCGCGCAGGAAGGCCTCGGCGTCGATCATCTGCTGCTGGGACGTGACGGTAATGACCATGTAGTTGACTCCCATGGTGGTCCTCACTCTCTGTGCTGGTCTGCTAGTGGTGTCCTAGATGTCGAGCTGGCGGAGGAGGCGGGGTGGTGGTGTGGTGTCGTGCCCAGCGCGTCCGGGGTGCTGGGCAGGCTCACCCCGCCCGGGGCGGTCAGCGACTCACGCAGCCCGCCTGCCAGGGGGCGTGTGGGTGTCTAGTGGAAGTAGTGGGGGTACTCCTGCTCGGGGTCGTGGTCGCGGTGGTCGACCCACTGGTGGTCTATCTGGGTGGGGGTGATGCCGGGGGTCAGGACGGTGTGGCCGGTGAAGCC
>NZ_QYRR01000018.1:0-1770 GCF_003591215.1 Actinomyces sp. 2119 | reverse complement strand
CCAGACGGGGCACCCGCCTCAGCAGGGTCACCATCAGCACGGTGGCGGGCCGGGGCGCCCGCCTCAGCGGCACCGTCAGCGTCAGCCTCGTGGCGACCCCGCGCACCAGGCTCAGCAGGGTCACCATCAGCCTTGTGACGACCGGAGGAGGCCTCTGCATTGGCACCCTCACCACGGTCGTGACCAGCACGACCAGAGCCATCAGCACCACCACTGTCACCATCACCATCACTACGGTGGCGCCCAGAGGGGGCGCCCGCCTCAGCAGCATCACCGTCAGCGCCGTCCGCGTGGCGGCCCCGCGCGCCAGCCCCAGGAGCACCAGCACCGTCCGCGTCACCGCCGCGGTGGAGGGGGGCCTCCCCGCCGTCGGCCTGGCCGCTCCGGCCACCACCGTGGGAGGCAGACGGCTCCTGAGCCCCCTTGCCGACAGGCACCTCCTGGCCGGGCAGCTCCTGGCCCCGGCCACCGGTCCCGCCCCCGGCGTCCCCGCCGTGGGGGCCGTGACCGCGCTGGCCACCCACCTCCGGCAGGTCGTGCCCGCGCCCGACGTCCACCGAGTGCGGGGCAGGCACCTCCGGGGCCTGGGACCCGCCCCGGTGGCGGATACGGTCCATGAGGTCAGTCAGCCCGGTAAGGTCAAAGGCCTCGCCCACCAGCTGCGCTACCTTGCGCGCCCCCTTACTGAGCGCGGTGCCCACCGGGTCCATGAAGTCCGCGACCCGCTGGGCCACCACAGCAGCCCGCAGTGCCCTGGAGCCCTTCCCCAGGCGCGCCGCCCCCTTGCCGACAGCCCCCGCCCCCCTGGCAGCCGCACCCGCAGCACCGAAAGCCACCACCACTGCGAGGTCAGGCACCACGCTGCCCGCCGCCCGAGCAGGATCCTGCCCCCACATGTCCCACGCCACCAGACCCTTGCCCACCTCCTTCCAGGCCTCAGCCGCGGTCCCCCTCTGGAAGCTAAGGCCCCCGTCCTGGTCCCACGTCGCCCCTACCAGGCCCGCCAGACCCTGCCAGGTCTGCCTGGCGGTGTCACCACTGAAGCTGAAGACCCCCTCCTCCCCGCAGAACTCCACGCCGACAAGAGCCGCGATACCGTTGACCGTCCCACCGACACCGTCCACCACCAGGCCGTCCCACACGAAACGCTTGACCGCCGTCCCAGCCGACCTCAGACAGCTGTCCTGGCGGTCCACCCGCTCACCCCACGGCAGCCCCTCAGCACCCTTCATGTCCTCCGCCGAGTACCCGTAGGCCAGCTCACCCCCAGCCCCGGAGTCCACCTGGTAGGCAGCCAGCCCGTCCAGCGCCCGGATCGAGTTGGCGCACTCGCGCTCGGCCTCCCACATGTCCGCCTGGATCACCGAGGCCCGCTCAATGAACCCGTTGTTCCTGCTGACCAGGTCCTGGTCGTGGTCCCACTCCGGGTCCCCCGCGATCTCCTCCTTGAACGCCAGCACGTCCTCCTTGAGCGCCCGAGCCCGGGTCCTCAGCGACGACACCGTGTCAGCGAAGGTGGACAGCGCCGAGGCCACCGACTCGATACCCGTGGCCAGGGTGTCGGAGTCCTCAGCCACCGGGTCCATCGCCGCGTACAAGACCTCCTGCTCAGGAGCCCTGTAGCACACCTGCATCCCCGCCCACGTCGACTTGACCGACTCCCCCGCCGCCCGCAGGTCCCCCGCCCTCGTCTCAAGGTTGCTCGCAGCCGTGTCCAGCGACTCCACGTCAAACTCCAGACACGGGATCCTCGTCTCGTCAAACGGTGCC
>NZ_QYRR01000017.1:0-2563 GCF_003591215.1 Actinomyces sp. 2119 | reverse complement strand
CAGCGCCCTGGGCAACCCCCTGGCCGCCGGGCCCGCAGCCGCAGGCCTGGCCAGCCTCGCCGCCACCTACCAGGCCCTGCGCGCCGAGGTCCACCACGCCGCCACCCAGGCCGCCACCACACTGGGCACAGCCACTGTGGACACCGACGACTCCGACATCAACAAGTGGACGACCTTTGAGCTCCGGGACAGCGACATCGAGCGGATCCGTCAGCAGGCCGACGGCACGGCCGAGTGGGACAGCGTGGAGCAGGAGAACATCGGTGACTGCTACCTGCTGGCCACGTTGCAGGCCTACTCCGACACCGAGGAGGGCCGCCAGGCCCTGCGCGACCAGGTGCGGTGGGAGGAGTCCCAGCAGGCCTTCGTGGTCACCTTCCACGACGGCGACCAGGAGGTCGAGATCACCGTGGACGACTTCTACCTCTTTGGCAACCAGGGCACCGACAAGGGCTTCCCCAGCATCATCAACATCTACGAGCGCGCCTACGCCCTCTACCTGGAGCAGCAGGGCAGGGACCCGGAGGACGTCGAGGGCGGCGACCCCACAGATCCCATGGAGGCCCTCTCGGGCGAGGGCACGCAGACGGTCAGCACCGACGGCTGGGGGTGGGGCAGGTGGGGCTTCCTCCCCTACCCCCGCCACTACAACCAGCACGAGTACACCGAGGAGGAGTGGGACACCATCGAGGAGGCCGTGGAGGAGGGCAGGGTCGTGGTCGGTGGCACCGCGCGCGGGGACTTCAGCGACGGCAGCACGGTCCAGGCCACCGTCGACACCAACGGCAACGGCCGCATCGACACGGGCGACCAGGAGGGAGACTTCCAGGTCTGGGACAGCCACGCCTACACGGTGGTCGATATTAATGACGAGTACGTCACCCTCTACAACCCCTGGGACACCAACCCCGTGCCGGGCAACGGGCGCGTCGGGAGCGGGACCATCCGCATCACCCGGGAGGACTACGAGAAGTACTTCAACAAGACCTACATCGGCGACATGTAGGCCACCACTGTCTGCACGCACCCGTCACGGTGCCCTGCGCCCGTGTGATCGCTGCTCACACCTCCAGTCACACCTCCAGCAACTCATGCCAGAGGCGCCGGTAGGGCTCCTCGGGGACGACCCCGGGTTCCGGGACTATGTTGACCCGGTGGGTCCAGCCCCCCAGGAGGTCACCGGAACTCAGCGGGGTCCTTATCGGGGGAGGGTTGACGGCCAGGAGGGTGACCGTGCCCAGGCCCTCGGCGTAGAAGCTCTCCCCCAGGCGCAGCTCAAAGGTCTCCTCCTCACCGGCGGGCCTGCCCGTCTCAGGGTCGGCCCGTGACCAGCCCATGGTCCCCACCCACTCATGGCCCTGGGAGCGCAGCCCCTTCGTCTGCAGGCAGCCTGTGTTGGCATACAACGGTCCTATGCTGCTGCTCATCTCTAGCACCACCCCCTGCTCGATCCCCTCGGGCAGCTCCACGCTGCGCCTCGAGGGGTTCTCCCACCACAGACGCGCACCCGCCGCCACCAGCACCAGGACAACAGCCACCACCACCGCGCGCACCACCCGACGCCACCAGACCCCACTACCAGGCACAGGCACCGGTGCTCCCTCGCCCGCCATGACAGCTCCTTCCTCAGCCCCATCTCCACGGGGCTCCCCGCCACCTGGCGGCTCGCTGAGCGTTCTGCTGCTTGAGACCACCGCCCTAGATGTACTCCGGACCGTCGGGCGTGATGTGGAGCGCCCCAAACTGCCTCCTCCCGGCACCAGGGGCATCCCGCCCATCCCAGCTCACCTCATGACCCTGGGAGCCGGCTGGGTAGGCCCGCCGCATCCGCTCAGCAAGGTCGGAGCCCTCTCCCCAGGTACCTGCGGCCAGACGGGACACCCGGCGCCCAGCGTCAGCCTGAGCCTTCTTGATGCAGTCCAGGATCACCGCAGACAGGTCCCGCGCCTGCATGTTCATAGCCGCCCAGGTCAGGTCAAGACCGACCACTCTGCCTGCGGCGTCAACCGTGACGCTGACCGCCCGGTTGGGTGAGGCACAGGTCCCCCGCACGGCCGCCAGATCCTCCGTCGCCTCACGGATCTTGCGGGCCTGCTTCTCGGCGTCGTCCACTATGGTGGAGATCCGGGAGACCGCCCCACGGGCCGCCTCCTGCGGACCGCGTCCCTTGTAGCCTCGGTACTCGCTCACAGCATCGACCTCCCGCAGTGCCAGACCCCGACTCACGGCTGCCCTGGCAGGCTACCACCGGCTGCCAGCAGCGTCTGCCGCCTGAACTGCGAGACTGGGACCCGCCACGGATCACGAGCGATTCTCCCAGCACATATCCAGGTATTTCCTCGGCCGAGCCCGGCAGTCAGAGCCACCAAGCGAATCACGGAACAGCTAGGATGACCGAGTTCATCACGTGACTTGCTTCGCGTCGCTTGTGTCCTGCCTGTCCGGTGGGTCCGGGTTGCCGGGGTAGGCAGGGGCAAGCAAGAGGAGTGGTTCCGGGTGGTGCTACAGGTCAACCTGGAAGAGCTGGGGACGGCCAGGTCGCTGGCCGGGCAGTCGGCTGCGT
>NZ_QYRR01000016.1:0-3456 GCF_003591215.1 Actinomyces sp. 2119 | reverse complement strand
CCTGCTGAGCCTGGTGCGCGGGGTCGCCACGAGGCTGACGCTGACGGTGCCGCTGAGGCGGGCGCCCCGGCCCGCCACCGTGCTGATGGTGACCCTGCTGAGGCGGGTGCCCCGTCTGGGCGCCACAGGGCTGATGGTGATGGTGCGGAGTCTGCGTCTGGTCACGGCCGTGGTGAGGGCGCCGATGGTGAGTCCTCGGCTGGCCGTCACCGCGCTGAGGGTGCTGACGGTGAGGCCTCGGCCCGTCACCGCGCCGACACCGAGGGTGCTGATGCGGATGCCCCGTCTGGCCGCCACAGGGCTGACGGGGCTGACGGTGAGTCCTCGGCCCGCCACGCGGCTGACGGTGCTG
Organism: Actinomyces sp. 2119; assembly: GCF_003591215.1. Taxonomy (NCBI): domain Bacteria; kingdom Bacillati; phylum Actinomycetota; class Actinomycetes; order Actinomycetales; family Actinomycetaceae; genus Actinomyces; species Actinomyces sp. 2119. The sequence goes on along the minus strand of NZ_QYRR01000016.1, from coordinate 3,104 downwards.
ACGGTGCCGGTGGTCGTGGTGACGGCTCTGGTGGCTCCGGCCGTGGTGGTGGCGGGGACGGCCCGTCCGAGCGTGGCAGCAGTGGCGCGGACGGTGACGGTGATGGTGGCTCCTCTGGTGATCGGTCTGTGGCCCAGCGGCTTGAGAAGCGTCGGCAGGAGGCTGACCAGGACGCGTTCAACCAGGAGCACCGGCCCCGGGTGGAGAGCACGGTGGAGGTCGGCAAGGGCAGTGACCTGGCTCCCCGTCATGACAGGCCGTTCGGGCGGGGTGTGGAGCTGGAGCCCAACACGTGCTACCACGTGGACCAGCGGGGCAGCTTCTACACTGATGAGTCTGGTGTGGTGGTGCACGTGGAGGCGCACTCGGCGGTGGAGCGTCGTGGGTGGTGGGACATCCGTAGTCCTATGAACCCGGACCTGAGGGACCCTCTGCCCAGTGCGACCTACACGGTGGACGGGAGGTTCCACTACACCACGGACGAGTGGGGGCGCACGGTGCGCATCCAGGTGGACGGGCTGGACGAGGTCTCGGAGACTTACGACTCCTCCCGGGCGCGTAGGCGTATCGGCAACTACGGTGGTGACGGCTTTGACGGGGGGCATCTGATTGCTCACCGGTTTGGTGGGGGGCCGGAGGAGATCAACGTGGTGCCTATGCGCAGCACCCTCAACCAGGGGACTGAGGGGAGGTACCTGGACAGCTACAGGAAGTTGGAGGACGACATCGCCGCCAGCCGGGGCGCCTACGAGAGCATCGACATCCATATCGAGTACGACGGGCCACCGGGGGTGGAGCCGGGGACCTCGCTGAGTGGGGTGCCCCAGGCAGGCCGGGTGCCCACCGAGTTCCGTGTCTCATGGACTGACGGGCGGGGCAGGCGGGTTGATGCTGATCCGATTGTCAACGAGTGAGTGCTGCTAGGAGGGGTGTATGTCGTTTGACTGGCGTGCTGCGAGTGCGGGTGAGCTGCTGTCTCGTGTTGAGGAGGGGACGGCTGAGTGGCTGCGGGCTGAGGGCGGTGATGGTGTCCAGGTCCGGGTCCTGGGGATAGGTTTTCGCCAGTCCATCAGGATCGTGATGACGCGTGGTGGTGAGGAGGTGGGTGTGTTCTTGCCTGACGAGATCGTCTCTGTGATAAGTAAGCTTCGTAGGAAGCAGGTGGTTGCTGGGTGGGGTGCGTGGACGTGGTGCCGGCTGTGGATGGTGGCGGGGGAGTGGGTGCTGCACCAGGAGTGTGACTGGATGCGCGAGCCGGTGCTCGAGGGGCCTGCTGGTGGGCGTCCCCCTCCGGGTATCTGTGCCCTGGAGCTGGAGCGCTACCCCCGGGATGCGGAGAACATCCCCGGGTGGATGGCGGAGGGTGTGGCGGCCAACGAGAGACGGAAGGCTGCCAACGCCCGTCGTCGTGAGGCCAGGCGCGCCAAGAAGGAGAAGGAGCGCCAGGCAGCCCAGGCCCAGGCCGCTGAGGCCACCGACCGGCAGGGCGGGAGCGGTAGCGGGCAGGCTCCTGAAAGTGGCTCCGGTGCCGGGCAGGCCACCCAGGGTGGGGGCGGTGCTGGTGGGTCCGCGGGGTGAGGCCTGTGCGGTGGTGGGCCGGGGCAGGTCAGTGCTGCTGGCGCTGGGGCGGGGCAGCTTCTACACCGATGAGTCTGGTGTGGTGGTGCACGTGGAGGCGCACTCGGCGGTGGAGCGTCGTGGGTGGTGGGACATCCGTAGTCCTATGAACCCGGACCTGAGGGACCCTCTGCCCAGTGCGACCTACACGGTGGACGGGAGGTTCCACTACACCACGGACGAGTGGGGGCGCACGGTGCGCATCCAGGTGGACGGGCTGGACGAGGTCTCGCAGAGGTACCGCTCGGGTGATGTCCAGGCGGAGATCGGTGGCCTGGGTGGTGAGGGCTTTGACGGGGGCCACCTGGTGGCCCACCGGTTTGGTGGGGCTCCGGAGGAGATCAACGTGGTGCCTATGCGCAGCACCCTCAACCAGGGGACTGAGGGGAGGTACCTGGACAGCTACAGGAAGTTGGAGGACGACATCGCTGCCAGCCGGGGCGCCTACGAGAACATTGACATCCATATCGAGTACGACGGGCCACCGGGGGTGGAGCCGGGGACCTCGCTGAGTGGGGTGCCCCAGGCAGGCCGGGTGCCTGTGAAGTTTGAGGTCTACTCGACTGATGCGGGGGGTGTGCCGAGGGTGCCGAGGACGTTCCCGAACAGGTGAGTACTTCGAGAATTAAGGGGATGGGTCTTATGGCTAGGTTGTCGGAGATGTCTGCTGGGGAGCTTCTCGCTCGTTCTGAGGAGATGCTGGCTGACTGGCTGCGTGAGGAGGGCGGGCAGCGTGTTGACATCGAGTTCATGGGTGTGGGGTGGACGCAGCAGTTTGATCCCCAGCTCACGCGTGGTGGGCAGCGGTCGCGTGTGATCCCACCTCATGAGGTCAACTCCTTCATGACGGAGCTGCGTGATAGGCAGGTTGTGCCTGGGTGGGGTGCGTGGACGTGGTGCCGGTTGTGGATGGTGGCGGGTGAGTGGGTGCTGCACCAGGAGTGTGACTGGATGCGTGAGCCGGTGTTCGACCCTCCTGGTGGTGGGCGGCCCGGCCCGGGTGACTGTGCGCTGGAGCTGGAGCGCTACCCCCGGGATGCGGAGAACGTCCCGGACTGGATGGCTGCGGGTGTGGCGGCCAACGAGAGACGGAAGGCTGCCAACGCGCGTCGTCGTGAGGCCAGGCGCGCGAAGAAGGAGCGTGAGCGCCAGGCAGCCCAGGCCCAGGCCGCTGAGGCCACCGACCGGCAGGGCGGGGAGGGGGCCATCCGGTCTGCCGCCCAGGAGGCCGGGCAGGCTACCGGGGGCGGGCCCGGTGCCGGGCAGACCGCCCAGGATGGGGGCGGTGCTGGTGGGTCCGCGGGGTGAGGCCTGTGTGGTGGTGGGCCGGGGCAGGTCAGTGCTGTTGGCGCTGGGGCTTCCTGGGTGGCTTCTACACTGATGAGTCTGGTGTGGTGGTGCACGTGGAGGCGCACTCGGCGGTGGAGCGTCGTGGGTGGTGGGACATCCGTAGTCCTATGAACCCGGACCTGAGGGACCCGCTTCCG
>NZ_QYRR01000015.1:0-4401 GCF_003591215.1 Actinomyces sp. 2119 | reverse complement strand
ACAGCGCCCTGGGCAACCCCCTGGCCGCCGGGCCCGCAGCCGCAGGCCTGGCCAGCCTCGCCGCCACCTACCAGGCCCTGCGCGCCGAGGTCCACCACGCCGCCACCCAGGCCGCCACCACACTGGGAACCGCCAGCCCGCCCAGCAGCCAGGACGGCAGCCAGGCTGCGGGCAGCGGCGGGGGCGGTGGCGGCACAGGCGGTGCGGGAGCCGGTGGCGACTGGGATGATGACACCGCTCCGCTGGATGACCGGGACATCGCGTGGATCCGCAGGCAGGCTGACGGAAACGTCAGCTGGCCCGACGTGGACCAGGCCACGATTGGTGACTGCTACCTGCTGGCCACGTTGCAGGCCTACTCCGACACCGAGGAGGGCCGCCAGGCCCTGCGCGACCAGGTGCGGTGGGAGGAGTCCCAGAACGCCTTCGTGGTCACCTTCCACGACGGCGACCAGGAGGTCGAGATCACCGTGCGCGACTACTACACCTCCGGCAACCAGGGCGCCCCCAGCATCATCAACATCTACGAGCGCGCCTACGCCGACTACCTGAAGGACCACACGTCAAACAACACCCTGGCCGGCGGGTGGCCAGGCGACACCATGCGTGACATCACCGGCCGGGACGCCACACACGTGGACACGCGAGGCGGAGAAGGCCTGCTGGGCTGGGCAGTGTTCTGGGACGATGACAGCTATACCGATCAGGAGTGGGAGCAGATCAGTGAGGCGTCCGCGAAGGGGCTGCCAGTCGTCGCCTCTACCACGAGCAGCGAGGTCGCTCGGAACGCTCTTGCTGACACTAACAGGAACGGGAGGCTGGATCCTGGTGACTCCAGGGGCGACTATCCGGTCGTCCACGATCATGTGTACACCGTTGTGTCAGTAGACGACGAGTACGTCACCCTGTACAACCCGTGGGCGCACAACGACGCCACAGGAGGAGGTGAAAGCGGCGGCCTGATCAGGATGACGCGGGAAGACTATGAGCGCTGCTTCCCGGACACTCATATTGGCGAGATCCCGTGAGCGGCGTTGCGGAAGAGAAAGGGTGCAGTTATTGTGAGTAGTGCAACAGTGGGAGCCGCAGGGAGCGAGACGCGGCTCCTCGCCCCTCCTAATGGAACAGGGCGGCAGGAATGTCCGGTGGCGAGGTAGTGCCTGCCACCGGTGCGGGCACTTGGCGTGCCACGTGGTTGCTGCGCCACAGGGCAGTGCGTGCGGCGGTGGCGACTGTGCTGCTAGTGGGCGTCGGGGCGTGCGGCTTCCTGTGGTGGACCAGACCGCCATCCGCGCACGTGGACCTACCTGCTGGGGTCGAGGAGGGGCAGAGAACGTTTCTCAGCGGCCCTGTTGAGCCAACGCGGACTGAAGCGGGCATTCTCAGGCTGGCAGAGCTGAGAGGGCGGGCGCACCGCTGGGAGGCGACTCTGGAGTGGCAGCGCCGGGGTGGCACCCAGGACTACCTGGAGCTGGGGCTCGGGGACTCAGTGCATGTCGACGGACTGGGTACGATCACCCTGGTAGGAGCGTCCCCAGGTCCGCTGATGCCCTGGAACCGGGCTCCAGGCTCGGGCGACCAAGTCGTTCTCAATATCAATCTGGACCCCGGGGTCACCCTCTTGCCTTGAAGTCAGGCGGGGCAGAGGGTGTGGCCCACGTACGGAAGGTCATTCAGGGGGCGCACGCGGGGACGGACCTGGCCGCGCTGGGGGTGTTCGGGCAGAGGCACCTGGAGCGGGTCTACGCCGCCTACCACGAGGTGTCACCGCTGGCGGCCGGGTGGCGCGAGCGGGTGGGCCTGCACTCCCTGCACCTGCTCATGATCCACGCCTTCCTCTTTGGCGGGAGCTACGGGGCCGAGGCCGTGGGGGTGGCGCGGCAGTACGTGTGAGGGTGCTGCCCCGGAGGGCTCCCCCTACCTGGAACGGGATAAGGCGCGGCACTACGCGTGAGAGAGCTGCGGGAAATACGCGCCGGGCTGCGGCGACCAGGCCGAGTCCCTGGTGGGCAGCGCCCTGGGCAACCCCCTGGCCGCCGGGCCCGCGGCGGCGGGACTGGCCGGGATCGCCGCCACCTTCGCCGCCCTGCGCGCCGAGGTCCACCACGCCGCCACCCAGGCCGCCACCACACTGGGAGCCGCCAGCATCGCCAGCAGCCAGGACGGCGCCAGCGCCGGAGCTGGGGACGCAGACTCGTACGAGACAGCCCCGCTGGATGACCGGGACATCGCGTGGATCCGCAGGCAGGCTGACGGAAACGTCAGCTGGCCCGACGTGAGGCAGGGCACCATTGGTGACTGCTACCTGCTGGCCACGTTGCAGGCCTACTCCGACACCGAGGAGGGCCGCCAGGCCCTGCGCGACCAGGTGCGGTGGGAGGAGTCCCAGAACGCCTTCGTGGTCACCTTCCACGACGGCGACCAGGAGGTCGAGATCACCGTGGACGACTACTACACCTCCGGCAACCAGGAGAACAAGAACGGGTACCCCAGCATCATCAACATCTACGAACGCGCCTACGCCGAGTACCTGAAGGACCACACCTCGGACAACACCCTGGCCGGCGGGTGGCCAGGCGAGGCCATGGAGAGCATCTCAGGCGAGGGCACGCAGACGGTCAGCACCGACGGCTGGGGGTGGGGCAGGTGGGGCTTCCTCCCCTACCCCCGCCACTACAACCAGCACGAGTACACCGAGGAGGAGTGGGACACCATCGAGGAGGCCGTGGAGGAGCGCAGGCCGGTTGTCGGCTCGACCTCGGGAGGAGACTTCGACGGGAAGGGTGCCGAGGTGGAGGCCACGGTCGACGCCAACGGTGATGGTGTCATCGACTCCGAGGAGGCAAACAGCCCGGAGCAGCGCCTCATCGTAGGAGGCGAATGGGACGGCCAGAAGGGCGAGGACGGACACGCCTACACGGTGGTCGCCGTTGACGAGGAGCACGTCACCCTCTACAACCCCTGGGACACCAACCCCGACGAGAACGGAAAGAACACTGGGGGTGGGACTATCCAGATCAGCAGGGAGGACTACGAGAGGTACTTCGCTCGCACCGACATCGGTCAGGCCCCCTGAGCCCCAGACGCCCAGCCGCGCCCAGCTCCTAGGGTCGGCGCTTCCTGCTGACCCCGGGGTCAAAGGCCAAGTTGACGGTGCACGACCATTCTCCCGGCGCAGAGGAGAGAAAGGGAAGCAGCACCTGCGGGTTGACCTTCAGCAGGGTCACCGTGCCCAGACCCTCAATGTGGACGGACTCACCCAGATCCACCTGCACAAGCTCCTCCGCCCCGGTGAGCTCCCCCGTAGCAGGATCAGTGTGCGACCACCTCAGGGTGACCACCCACCTGTGCACCCGCGGGTCCAGCCCCGCCAGCGTCAGCTGCCCGTTCGTGGTGGAGAACGGCGGGACGGCCCCGCCCATAGTGATGATGTTCCTCTCCTCAAGGCGTGTCGAGGCCGGAGCACTGAACCGCAGCGGGACCACCCACCACAGGGCGCCAGCCACCACCAGCACGACTACCAGCACCACCACCACGCGCCGCCACCGTCGTCCCACCCGCCGGGCACCACGACCACCAGAACGGCTCACACCACCAGGGGCCCCGCTGCCGCCAGGCCCCTCCCCACCGGGGGCCTGTCCGCCGCGCGCCGGGCCCTCGCCGCCCTCCTGCGGCCTGGGCACCAGCACCGAAGCCTCCTCACTGTCCATACCAGCCTCCTTTCCCCAGAGCCCTCCAGGCTGCTGGCACCCGGCGCCCCACCACCGCCCGCCCTACCAGACCCCGACGAGACCGGGCACAGCACCGGGGGCGGGACCATCCGGATCAGCAGGGAGGACTACGAGAAGTACTTCGACCGCACCGACATCGGCGACATGTAGGTCACCACCTGCTAGGACTCCACCTGTACGCACCGTGCCCATGTGCTCGTCGCTGGCGCCTGCCAGTAAGCCTTCTCGGGGACGACCCCGGGGTCCAGGACCACGTTGACCCGGTAGGTCCAGCCCCCGACGACGCCCCTGGGCCTCAGCGGGTTCTGCAGCGGGGGCGGGTTGACGGCCAGGAGGGTGACCGTGCCCAGGCCCTCGGCGTAGAAGCTCTCCCCCAGGCGCAGCTCAAAGGTCTCCTCCTCACCGGCGGACGCACCCGTCCCGGGATCGACGCGTGTGCGCCACAGGGTCCCCACCCACTCATGGCCCTGAGCGCGCAGCCCCCCCGCTTCCACGAGGCCGACACTGGTGCACAACGGTCCTATGCCGCCGATCTCTGCCACGACCCCCTGCTCGATCCCCTCGGGCAGCTCCACGCTGCGCCTCGAGGGGTTCTCCCACCACAGACGCGCACCCGCCGCCACCAGCACCAGGACAACAGCCACCACCACCGCGCGCACCACCCGACGCC
>NZ_QYRR01000014.1:0-5717 GCF_003591215.1 Actinomyces sp. 2119 | reverse complement strand
TGGGTGTGTGGTTTGAGATCTCGATAGTGTGTCTTGTTCTTTTATGCCTGTCTGGGTGGGGCTGTCCTGCTGTGGGTGTGCCTGGTTGTGGTCGTGCGTGTGTGCGTGCGGCTGGTCGGGTGTGCGTGTGGTGGGGTGGTTCTGTCTGGTTTTTTTGTGCGGGGGCTGCCTGCTGGTTTGTGGGTGGTCGTCGTGTGGTTCTTGTTTTTTTTGGAGAGTTTGATCCTGGCTCAGGACGAACGCTGGCGGCGTGCCTAACACATGCAAGTCGTACGGTGATGCCTGGTCCGCTGTTGTGGTGGGCTGGGTGGATGAGTGGCGAACGGGTGAGTAACACGTGAGCAACCTGCCCTCCTCTCCTGGATAACCTCATGAAAGTGGGGCTAATACGGGGTGTGCTCGTGCTGGTCGCATGGCTGGTGCGGGATAGGGCCTGCCTTGGGTGGGTCTGGTGGGGGATGGGCTCGCGGCCTATCAGCTTGTTGGTGGGGTGAGGGCCTACCAAGGCGGTGACGGGTAGCCGGCCTGAGAGGGTGGGCGGCCACACTGGGACTGAGACACGGCCCAGACTCCTGCGGGAGGCAGCAGTGGGGGATATTGCACAATGGGCGAAAGCCTGATGCAGCGACGCCGCGTGAGGGACGGAGGCCTTCGGGTCGTGAACCTCTTTCGCCAGCGGAGAAGGTCCTGCCCGTGGTGGCGGGGCTGACGGTAGCTGGGTAAGAAGCGCCGGCTAACTACGTGCCAGCAGCCGCGGTAATACGTAGGGCGCTAGCGTTGTCCGGAGTTACTGGGCGTAAAGGGCTTGTAGGCGGCTGGTCGCGCCTGCCGTGAAATGTCCCGGCTCAACCGGGGGAGTGCGGTGGGTACGGGCCGGCTTGAGTGCGGTAGGGGAGGCCGGAACTCCTGGTGTAGCGGTGGAATGCGCAGATATCAGGAGGAACACCGGTGGCGAAGGCGGGTCTCTGGGCCGTTACTGACGCTGAGGAGCGAAAGCGTGGGGAGCGAACAGGATTAGATACCCTGGTAGTCCGCGCCGTAAACGTTGGGCACTAGGTGTGGGGGGCCTTTTCCGGGGCTCCCGCGCCGCAGCTAACGCATTAAGTGCCCCGCCTGGGGAGTACGGCCGCAAGGCTAAAACTCAAAGGAATTGACGGGGGCCCGCACAAGCGGCGGAGCATGCGGATTAATTCGATGCAACGCGAAGAACCTTACCAGGGCTTGACATGTGGGCGCGGGCCGCGGAGACGTGGTCTTCTCCTGTCCTCTCGTGTTTGCGGGGGGGTGGGGGGTGCCCTCACAGGTGGTGCATGGTTGTCGTCAGCTCGTGTCGTGAGATGTTGGGTTAAGTCCCGCAACGAGCGCAACCCCTGTCCCGTGTTGCCAGCACGTGGTGGTGGGGACTCTCGGGAGACTGCCGGGGTCAACTCGGAGGAGGGTGGGGACGACGTCAAATCATCATGCCCCTTATGTCCTGGGCTTCACGCATGCTACAATGGCCGGTACAGAGGGCTGCGGTGCCGCGAGGCGGAGCGAATCCCTTAAAGCCGGTCTCAGTTCGGATCGGTGTCTGCAACTCGACACCGTGAAGCCGGAGTCGCTAGTAATCGCAGATCAGCACTGCTGCGGTGAATACGTTCTCGGGCCTTGTACACACCGCCCGTCACGTCATGAAAGCCGGTGACGCCCGAAGCCCGTGGCCCTACGGGGAGCGGTCGAAGGCGGGGCTGGTGATTGGGACGAAGTCGTAACAAGGTAGCCGTACCGGAAGGTGCGGCTGGATCACCTCCTTTCTAGGGAGACTGCTGTGGCGGGGTGCCTGTCGTGCCCGTGGTCCTGGGTCGTGGTGGCCCGGGGGGCTGGTGGGTGCCTGGTCGTGGTGGGGCGTGGGGGGACTGCTGGTGCCGTGCCTGCTGCCTGGGGGTGGTGGGTGGTGCTGGTTTCGCCGGGTCGTGTCCTGGGTGGCTCCTCGTGGTCGGGGGGCTGGTCCGGGGGGCGGTGGCGGGGCACGCTGTCGGGTTCTGGGGCCTGTGCGTCCTGGTGGCCTGGTCCTGGCTGGTGCGCGTGCGTGCGCGTGGTGGCCGGGGCGTGGGCGGGGTGGTTGTGAACTGTATAGCGGGCGCGAGCGTCGGGCTGCCGTGCCGTCCTGCTGCCGTGGTGGTGGTGGGGGGTGTGGTGGCCTGTCGTGGTGCAGCCGTCGTGGGCGCGCGCGTGGGCGTGTGCCTGCGGCGTGCGTGTTGTGTGGTGTGTTGTGTGTGCTTGTTTGTGTGGGCGCTCGGTGGATGCCTTGGCACCAGGGGCCGATGAAGGACGTGGTGGCCTGCGATAATCCTCGGGGAGCCGGCTGGCGGGCTGTGATCCGGGGGTCTCCGAATGGGGTGACCTGGCACGAGCTGTGTCGTGCCACCCGTGCGTGGGCGTGTGCCTGTGCGTGGGGGGTGACGCGGGGAAGTGAAACATCTCAGTACCCGCAGGAGAGGATATTCCGTGAGTAGTGGCGAGCGAAAGCGGAGGAGGGCCAAACCGTGCGCGTGCGTTGACCCGGCAGGGGCTGCGCGTGCGGGGTTGTGGGGCCTGGCCGTGGCTCTTCTGCCGGAGGGCCGCGTTGTGCTCGTGCTGGTAGCCGAGTCCTCTGGGAAGGGGAGGCGTAGAGGGTGAGACCCCCGTAGGCTAAGCCGGCCGGGCGCGCGTGGGCCGGGTTCCCGTGGTAGCACGGGGTCCGTGGAGTCCTGTGCGAGTCTGCCAAGACCGCTTGGCTGCCTGAATACCTCCTGGTGACCGATAGCGGACCAGTACCGTGAGGGAATGGTGAAAAGTACCCCGGGAGGGGAGTGAAACAGTACCTGAAACCGGGCGCCTGCAAGCCGTCAGAGCCTCCTGCCCGCGGGGTGGGGGGTGGTGGCGTGCCTTTTGAAGAATGAGCCTGCGAGTCAGTGGCGCGTCGCGAGGTTAACCCGTGGGGGGCAGCCGTAGCGAGAGCGAGTCCTGTCAGGGGCGGTTGAGTGGCGCGTCGTGGACCCGAAGCGGGGTGATCTACCCATGGCCAGGTTGAGGCGCGTGTAAGAGCGCGTGGAGGACCGCACCCACCTGGGTTGAAAACCGGGGGGATGAGCTGTGGGTAGGGGTGAAAGGCCAATCAGACTCCGTGATAGCTGGTTCTCCCCGAAATGCATTTTGGTGCAGCGTCGCGTGGTTCCCGGCGGAGGTAGAGCTACTGGGTGGCTGATGGGCCCCACAGGGTTACTGAGGTCAGCCAAACTCCGAATGCCGTCGGGGTGGAGCGCGGCAGTGAGACCGCGGGGGATAAGCTCCGTGGTCGAGAGGGAAACAGCCCAGACCGCCGGCTAAGGCCCCTAAGCGCGCGCTAAGTGGGAAAGGATGTGCGGCCGCGCAGACAACCAGGAGGTTGGCTTAGAAGCAGCCATCCTCGAAGGAGTGCGTAACAGCTCACTGGTCAAGTGGTCGTGCGCCGACAATGTAGCGGGGCTCAAGCGCGCCGCCGAAGCCGCGGGCCCGTCGCGTGGTCCCTACTGTCCTGTCCTGGTGGGCGGGGTGGTCAGGGGCGGCGGGTGGTAGGGGAGCGTCCCGCACGGGGTGAAGCCTCGGGGTGACCCAGGGGTGGACGGTGCGGGAGCGAGGATGCAGGCATGAGTAGCGATACTAGGGTGGGAAGCCCTAGCGCCGAATGACCAAGGGTTCCAGGGCCAGGCTAGTCCGCCCTGGGTGAGTCGGGGCCTAAGGCGAGGCCGACAGGCGTAGTCGATGGACGACGGGTTGATACTCCCGTACCGGCCTGGTACCGACCGTGCTGACGCGCGGGTGCTGACCTGTCCTCCTGGTGGTGTCCCGGCGGCCTGTGGCCGTGGGGGCGCCCGGGGGGCGGGGACCCTCCGTGCTGGTAGGCAAGCGTGTTAACAGGGGTGACGCACAGTGGTAGCCTCCGCGGGCCTGATGGCTTGGCCCGTCCAAGCGCGCAGCCTGTCCCCCAGGCAAATCCGGGGGGCGGTCCTCCTGCCCGTGGCGGGTGGGGGGGCGGGGGTGAGGCGTGATGGTGACCCTGCCTGCGGGCGGGGGAAGCAGGGTGATCCTGGGGTGCCGAGAAAAGCCTCGACGCGATGGTGCCGGCCGCCCGTACCCTATACCGACACAGGTGGTCGGGCAGAGCATGCCTAGGCGCACGAGTGATTCATGGTCAAGGAACTCGGCAAAGTGCCCCCGTAACCTCGGGAGAAGGGGGGCCCGGGCCCTGAGGCCCCGTCGCGGGCTAGGGGTGAGGGCCGCAGAGACCAGGGAGAAGCGACTGTTTACTAAAAACACAGGTCCGTGCGAAGCCGCAAGGCGAGGTATACGGACTGACGCCTGCCCGGTGCTGGAAGGTCAAGAGGAGCCCTCAGCCCCCTCATTTTTTGGGGGTGAAGGGGCGAGTCCAAGCCCCAGTAAACGGCGGTGGTAACTATAACCATCCTAAGGTAGCGAAATTCCTTGTCGGGTAAGTTCCGACCTGCACGAATGGCGTAACGACTTCTCCGCTGTCTCGACCATGAGCTCGGCGAAATTGCACTACGAGTAAAGATGCTCGTTTCGCGCAGAAGGACGGAAAGACCCCGGGACCTTTACTGCAGCTTGGTATTGGCGCCCGCCCCGGCCTGTGCAGGATAGGTGGGAGACCGTGACCCCCGCGCGCCAGCGCGGTGGCGAGTCGCTGTTGGGATACCACCCTGGCCGTGGCGTGCGCCTGAACCTCGGTCCGTGACCCGGGCCAGGGACAGTGCCTGGTGGGTAGTTTAACTGGGGCGGTTGCCTCCTAAAGAGTAACGGAGGCGCTCAAGGGTCCCCTCAGCCTGGTCGGCAACCAGGTGTCGAGTGCAAGCGCACAAGGGGGCCTGACTGCGAGACCGACGGGTCGGGCAGGTACGAAAGTAGGAGCTAGTGATCCGGCGATCCCGTGCGGGTGGGTCGTCGCTCAACGGATAAAAGGTACCCCGGGGATAACAGGCTGATCCTGCCCAAGAGTCCATATCGACGGCATGGTTTGGCACCTCGATGTCGGCTCGTCGCATCCTGGGGCTGGAGCAGGTCCCAAGGGTTGGGCTGTTCGCCCATTAAAGCGGTACGCGAGCTGGGTTTAGAACGTCGTGAGACAGTTCGGTCCCTATCCTCTGCGCGCGCAGGAGACCTGAGAGGGCCTGTCCCTAGTACGAGAGGACCGGGACGGACGAACCTCTGGTGTGCCAGTTGTCCCGCCAGGGGCACGGCTGGTTGGCCACGTTCGGGACGGGTAACCGCTGAAGGCATCTAAGCGGGAAACCAGCCTCAAGACGAGGTCTCCGCCACCCCTCCTGGGGGTGGGAAGGCCCCCAGCAGACCACTGGGTGGATAGGCCGGAGGTGGAAGCAGGGCAACCTGTTGCGAGCCGACCGGTACTAACAGGCCGACACAAGCACGCACCCGCCGCCAGCCCTGCCACGGCTGCCGGCCGCGCCCGCTGTACGGTCCACGACCACCCCACCACCACCGCCACCTTTGTGCGCGGGTCCCCGGCCACGTCTCGGTGGTCACAGCGGCAGGGCCACGCCCGGTCCCATCCCGAACCCGGAAGCTAAGCCTGCCAGCGCCGATGGTACTGTCCCCGCCAGGGGACGGGAGAGCAGGACACCACCGAGCACACACCACCCCCCGCCCCGCCCCCCCCGGGGGGGGCGGGGCGGGGGAGCAAA
>NZ_QYRR01000013.1:0-38610 GCF_003591215.1 Actinomyces sp. 2119 | reverse complement strand
GTGGGCCTGGGCCGGGTGGTCCTGCCGCGTGACGAGGTCAGTGCCTCCCTGCGCGAGCTCTACGAGCTGCGCCTGGCCCTGGCTCCCTACTACCCCGCACGCACGCGCTAGGCACCGGGGCAGGCCCCACCACCCGCCCGAGCCTTCCGCTAGTACCGACCCTCTCGGCGGCCTCACTAGTGCAGGTAGTGCAGGCTGTCTGTACGTTCGTGTCTGCCTCTCCGGGGCAGAGAGGTGAGACGGGGAGCCAGGGGGTAGGGTTCGCGCCATGAGAGCTCCCCGTGTCGTCGTCCTGGCCTACGGGTCCGGTAATGTCCGCTCCGCCGTGCGCGCGCTGGAACGGGTAGGGGCGGACGTGTCCCTGACACAGGACCCGCAGGAGGCCGGGGAGGCTGACGGGCTGGTCGTCCCCGGTGTCGGTGCCTTCGGGGCAGTTATGGACCAGCTGCGGCAGGTGGGTGCTCCGGGGGTCATCGACCGCCGCCTGGCCGGAGGGCGTGCAGTCCTGGGGATCTGCGTGGGGATGCAGGTGATGTTTGACTCCTCCCAGGAGCACGGGACCCGGGCTGAGGGTCTGGGGCAGTGGCCGGGTACTGTGACACGTCTCCAGGCAGAGGTCGTGCCCCACATGGGGTGGACCCGGGTCCGCCCGCCGGGCTCCTCGGTCCTGTTCGACGGCCTTGACCAGGAGCGGTTCTACTTTGTCCACTCCTACGCCGCTAAGACTGACCCCGCCTCCCTCATGGGGCAGGGCCCCACTCGTGCTCCCCAGGCCACCTGGGCCACGCACGGGGAGGACTTCCTGGCTGCGGTGGAGAATGGGGCACTGTGCGCGACCCAGTTTCACCCGGAGAAGTCCGGTGACGCCGGGGCGCAGCTGCTGCGCAACTGGATGACGACGCTGTAAGGAGTTTGCAAGAATAATGGTGGAAAATAGTGTGGAAAGCAATGCTGTGCTGACTCTCCTTCCTGCTGTTGACGTGGCTGACGGCAAGGCCGTCCGGCTCGTTAGGGGCGAGGCCGGGTCACAGACCGACTACGGCAGCCCCCTGGAGGCAGCTCGGGACTGGGTGCGGGCTGGTGCCCGGTGGATCCACCTGGTGGACCTGGACGCCGCCTTCGGGCGCGGCTCGAACGCCGACCTCCTGGCACGCATCGTCAGGGACGTCGGTGTCAACGTCGAGCTCTCCGGCGGTATCCGTGACGACGACTCTCTCACTCGGGCGCTGGACGCCGGGGCGGCTCGGGTGAACCTGGGGACGGCTGCCCTGGAGGACCCACAGTGGACGCAGCGGGTCATTGCTGAGCACGGGGAGAGGGTCGCCGTGGGGCTGGACGTGCGCGGTACGACCCTTGCCGCCCGGGGCTGGACCCGGGAGGGAGGAGACCTGTGGGAGACGCTCGCCCGACTGGACCAGGCAGGCTGCGCCCGCTACGTCGTCACCGACGTCACCCGCGACGGGACCCTCACCGGGCCGAACACCACGCTGCTCAAGGAGGTCTGCGCCCGCACCAGCGCCGTAGTCGTCGCCTCCGGTGGCATCGCTGACCTGGACGACCTGCGTGCGCTCAGGCGGCTGGTCCCCGACGGGGTCGAGGGCGCCATCGTTGGCAAGGCTCTCTACAGTGGCAGCTTTACTCTCCAGGAGGCCCTGGAGGCTGCCGGGGCGCAGCCGGGGCAGGGATAGCCTGATGTCCCGGCCTCGGCCTCACCGCCTGCCCCACCGCCGGAGGGCGCCTCGTAATGTCGCCCCGAGCGCGACGGCACTCGTGAGCAGGTATCGGCCGTAGTGCTGGCGGGTGATCGGTCCCAGAGGCTTCTCCAGGGCCATCAGGGCTATCGTGACGCCCGCCATGCGCACGGTGCGTTCTCCTGCGGCGTGCACCAGGACCTGTGCCAGGGGCAGGCCGCGCCGTCCTGATTCCGTGGCCAGTAGCGAGACCGGCAGGCTTGTCAGGACCTGGCTCCAGTATCCGTGTGCTCCGGGGCGCAGGAACCGGGAGGCGGCCGCCTCCATCGACGGTGTTGCCCACAGGGCTGACGGGCGCAGGCCGACGCGTGCCAGGAGGTAGGTCGTGGCCACGCCGAGGACCGAGCCTGCAACGACCACCATCCCCCGGCGCCACATCAGCTCGGGACGAGTCAGCCCGATCCAGGCCTGGCTCAGCTCCGCCGGGACAGGCAGGAAGAGCGCGTCGGCCAGCCCCCAGGTGAACATGACGAGGTCTCCTCGCCTGCCCGACATCGCCTGCCGCAGCACCGTGTAGACGTCAGAGACCGGCGCTGGTCTGCGGGGGCGTCTCAGCATCTCGACAACCTGGGCGCGGGCCTCCTGGCTGACGGCGGCGACGTCGTCGCTGGGCATGATCGGGCGCCCGACACGCACCTCCACGGGGGAGTACCGGGGCAGGCCCCCCTTCTTCGGCATCATCTCCCGCGAGCCCACCAGGGCCACCGGCAGGACGGGGATGCCGAAGTCCCGGGCCAGGCGGGCGGCCCCGGAGTGGAACCGGCCCACGTGCCCATCACGGCTGCGGGTGCCCTCGGGGAAGACCAGGACGCTCATGGATTCAGCCACTCGGTGCGCCAGTATCCCGCGTAGCTCCTCGTAGGCGCCCTCCCCGGTGCGCCGCACCGGGTAGGCACCGAGCAGACCTCGGGCCAGGGAACGGCGCAGCCACGTGGAGAACCAGTAGTCCTGGGCTGCCACGGTCACCACCCTCATGAGCGTGGGGGAGGCGCTCATCATCGCGATGGTGTCCGCGTGGGAGCCGTGGTTGGCCACGACGACGCAGGGACCGTCGGCGTCGAACTCTCCCTCGACGTGGACGCCGCCGAAGGGGGCGATGACCGCCGACCACAGCCACTGGCGGGCAACGGCCCGCCATGTCACCTTGGGAGGGGTGAGCACGATAGAACGCGGCTGCTGCGTGCCTGGGGCGCGGGTAGGTGTCGGCCAGGGAACGGGCACCGTGCTAGGGGAGGCCATAGGGCGTACCTTTCTGTGTCGACCGGGATGCCGACACTGTGGTCGTGGTGGGGCAGGCAGGAGGGACTGGCTATCCGAGGGCAGCGGCCACGGGCGCAAGCGGGAGGGAAGGGCTTGTCCCGCCCGGGAGGTCCTCGCAGCCAGAAGAGGAGCCGGGAGGCCGGGCCCTGGTGCTGTCGGCGTCCAGGACCGCCCAGGTGTCAGGGAAGATTCCGAGGCGCGCTGAGTTTCTGACCAGTAGGTCCGGCCACAAGGTGCGCCGGTATTTTAGGGCGTCAAGTGAGGGCACCGTTCCAGGATAACGGTGTGGCAACGCCATGGGGAACTGTACGATCGGTGAGAATCTCTCCTGTGTCTCCTCCCAGGTTTTCCGATGACACCTGCCAGGGGCGCTATTGCTGCTGCCAGGCCGTGCTCGGGAGGAGGCCGTCGACCCTGACGGAGACGCCCAGGAGTTTCTGTGAAGTCACTCACTTGTGGTGGAATGCGCTGAAGGGGCGCGGTGGGTTCCTCGTGAGGGGCGGTCGAGGGGAATAGTTGTGAGGCAGACGCGGCACCGCCTTACCGGATATCGTGCCTCCTGTGAGTACCTCAGCCTCGTCGCACGCTGCCGGGCCTCATCGCAGGCTGGATCTAGCGATGGCGGCGGGCGCCCGCGCCAGGATGGAGCGTCTCCTGGCCGCCCCGGTCTCGTTCCGCGACGACGACGGCTCCGTGGACCCCGATGTGGCCGACGCCCTGGCGGTACCGGGTCTGCCCCGGCACAGGTACCTGGACGCCGTGTGGACGGTACTGGCTGGCAGCCGTCTCCTGGTCCCGGTCCAGGCTCACGGGAGGCCCGGCGGCCCCGCGCGCGTCACGGTCGGTCGGGACGCTGTCGACCCGCCCGCTCGGCGCCGGGACGTGCCCGGTGAGCAGGCTCGCGCCACAGACCCCTGCCAGGACGCGGCCACCCTGGCAGTACGCGCTCCTGACGGCCGCCGGGCGCTGCCGGTGTTCACCTCCGCCGAGGCGATGCGTGCCTGGCGCCGTGACGTGCGACCGGTTCCCGTAACCGCCCGCCGGGCGGCACAGGTGGCGGCGGCCGTGGCCGACATGCTGTGGGCGCTGGACCCGGGGACTCGTGACCTGTGTCTTCCCCGTCCGGCGCTGCTCGCGCTCTCGGAGGGCCGGGAGTGGGTGCCCTCCTGGCGCAACGACGTGGTGCAGGCCCAGATACGTGCCCGACTGGAGTCTGTCGAGGCAGTCCGCAGCGTCTCCTTTGAGCCAGGCACACGTGCTGAGTTGCGGGTCCTGGTGGGCGTCGAGGGCGGCGGTGCTCGCCGCACTGAGGTGCAAGCGGCGGGAGAAGCCAGGGACAGCCACGGGGAGACCAGTGAGGACAGGGCCAGGAGGGCCGTCAGGGACTGCCAGCAGCTCCTGGGCAGCCCCGAGTGGGGACACCTTGTCGACACTGTCGAGCTGTACCCCCTTCCAGCATGATGACGGTCATGTTGACGGTTATGTTGGCGGTTATGTTGACGGTCATGATGGCGGTGCGGCCGTGACCTGGCGCCGTGGACCCGCGCGCGGGGAAGGTGTCGCGCACGGGGGCCAGCACGGGCATCCAGTCCGCGCCGGGCACGTGGGGGCTGGTGCGTGGGAGCCCGACGGGGCCGTCGGCCAGGTCCTGGTGAGCGCCCGGGGCCTTAGCGTCGGCTACGGGGGCGTCGCGGTGTGTGCCCCGGCGTCCCTGACCCTCAGGCCCGGCCAGGTCCTCGCCCTCGTGGGCGTCAACGGCGCGGGGAAGTCCACGCTGGTGCGTACCTGCTGCGGCCTGCTGCCACCTGTGGAGGGAGAGGTGCGGCTGCTAGGGAGGATCCCGGACCCACGCTCTGCCGCCCAGCGGGCGGCCGTGGCCTGGGACCTGGGTGAGGACTCCTTCTTCCCCTCGCTGACTGTCGCCGAGCACCTGGGGCTGGTCTGCTACGGGCACGGGGTCCTCGACGCGGACACGGTGGTGGACTCCCTGCTAACGGACCTGGACCTGATCGGGCAGGCGGACAGCCTGCCCGATCGGCTGTCCTCGGGACAGCGACGACGCCTGGCCCTGGCCTCGGTCCTGGCGCGCCCGCGTCGTCTCCTGGTCCTGGACGAGCCGGAGCAGCGCCTGGACCACGTCATGCGCCGCCTCCTGGCACAGCGTCTGGTCCAGGAGGCCCAGGAGGGCAGGGCGGTACTGCTGGCCTCCCACGACCCCGCCCTTGTGGCGGCCGCCGCCACCCAGGTACTTCTTGTCGGGGCGCACACCTGCGTGCTCAGCGTGGAGGAGGGACTCAGCGCCATGAAGGAGGGACTGTGATGGCCGGGCCGACAGGCAGCGGTCCGGTCGCTCGCCCCACGGGCGGCGTCCCTGGTGGCCCGGCTCCTCACCCTCCTGACCTAGCGCAGGTGCGCCGGTGGACCAGGTACCGGGTCTCCTCGTCCAGGCGTGCCCGCACGTCCTGGCCCGCCCTGGTGAGCAGGATCTACTCAGGCCTGCTGTACCTCGCGGTCCTGGTGACGCTGCTGCTGCCCCACCTCGCCTCCCCGACCTCCTCAGTGCGCAGGGACCCTGTCGGAGCAGGTGCCGGGGCGGGCGAAGCCGCGTCGCCGTGGCTCGGGCTAGACCCGGGGTGGGTGGCCGCTGCCCTCCTGCTGGTGCTGCTTGGTCTTGCCGTTACTCCCCTGAGCCGGGTCGGCCCGATGTTCCTGCGTCCCTGGGAAGCCGTGTGGTGGCTTCGTCTCCCGGGGCGTCGTGACGGTCTCCTGCTTCCTGTGGCGCGCGCCGAGATGGCCGGTGCGGCGGGACTCGCAGCGGTGTGCGGGCTGGTCCTCGCGCTGCTTGTCGGTTCTGGCTGGCTGGCGGGGCTGGCCTGGGCGGTGCTTGCTGCCACTACAGGGTGGGCACTCATGACCGGCCTGCTGCTGGCCCAGTGCCGTGCTGCCCCGGTGTGGCCGGTGCGGGCGGTGCTGGCGGCTGCGGCGGCCGGGGCGCTGGCGACCGGGCTGTTCCGTCCTCTGCCGGCAGGCGCGGCTGGCGTGGTGGGTCCTGGCTACCTGGCGGCTGCGGCGGCCGGGGTGGCCTGGTCCACCTGGAGGATGTGGGTGCGTCCGCGGCTCGGTGACCTGCGTGACGCGGATCTTCTGGCTGTGGTGGCGCGCTCCCTTGGAGCCCAGGTCTCGCTGCTGT
Organism: Actinomyces sp. 2119; assembly: GCF_003591215.1. Lineage (NCBI taxonomy): Bacteria > Bacillati > Actinomycetota > Actinomycetes > Actinomycetales > Actinomycetaceae > Actinomyces > Actinomyces sp. 2119. The sequence continues at coordinate 32,409 of NZ_QYRR01000013.1, read as the reverse complement.
CCCTGGACACCAGGGCGCTGGGCCGGATTCTGAGTCCCCCGGTGGCATCCCCGCGCCGCTCCAGCCGACTGGCCCTAGCGGCGTGGTGGAGCAGGCGGCTGCCTGCAGGGCTGCGTCCCGTGCCGTGCACGGTACAGGCGGACCTGCTCCTGCTAGGGCGCCAGCCCCGTCGGGGCCTCCAGCTGCTCGCGGGGCTCGGGGGCGCGCTCCTGGCCCAGGCTGATTCAGGGACTGACCCGCTGGTGCGGGTGGTGGCGTTCCTGTGCGCAGCCTGGGTGGCCACGCACGCCGTTGCTGAGCCCGCCCGGTGGGCGTGGTTTGACGGCGTGCCCGACGCCTCCTGGCCGACAAGCCCGATCCTGGTGCGGGCGGCCCACCTCCTGGTCCCGGTGGCGGCGATGGTGCCGTGGTCGGCTGCGGCCCTGGTCCCGGTGGTGGTCGCGGGCAGTGTGGGCTGGGCGATGTGGCTGCCTGTCGTGGTGCTGGCAGGTGCGGGGTGGGCGGGCGCAGCGCTGCGCTCGGGGCTGCGACCTATGCCGGACTGGACTGCCGGGCTGATCACCTCGCCCATAGGGTCGCTTCCTCCAGGAGCGGTCCAGGCGGTGGTTGCTGGCGGGGACGCCGTCGTGCTCGCAGGTCTGCCGACAGCCCTGCTGGCTGGTGGCTGGCAGCCGTCCTACCTGCTCGTGGCGGCGCAGGCGGGGGCGAGCGCCCTGGTGGTGTGGTGGGGCCTGGTCACCGGCCTGCGACGCTAGGTGGGGTGTTGGCGGCGGTGGCCGTTCCTGCTACGATGTCAGCCTGACCGACCGGGGCCAGCCCCGGCGCGCAAGTGGAGAGATCCCACCTTGGTCCCTGTCAGGGTCCGGGTTCATGCAAGGGTGTACCCTTCGTGGTAGTTCGGTGGCCTTGGCCGCCCGGGCTGCCGCGCTCTGTGGAGGCCTCCGACCTGCGTGACAGGGAACGGGGGCCTTTTCCTGTTCCTGAGGTCGTCCGTGACTCTAAGAGTGAGGTACTGTCATCAGCGAGCCCCGTGTCAACGAACGGATTCGTGTTCCAGAAGTGCGCCTGGTCGGCCCCAGCGGCGAGCAGGTAGGTGTCGTGCGTGTCGAGGACGCCCTGCGTCTTGCCGAGGAGGCCGACCTCGACCTCGTCGAGGTCGCTCCCAACGCGCGCCCGCCGGTGTGCAAGCTCATGGACTACGGCAAGTACAAGTACGAGTCAGCCATGAAGGCGCGTGACGCTAGGCGCAACCAGGCCAACACCCAGCTCAAGGAGATCCAGTTTCGTCCCAAGATCGACGAGCACGACTACGCCACCAAGAGAGGCCACGTCGAGCGCTTCCTCAAGGGTGGGGACAAGGTCAAGTGCATTGTGCGCTTCCGTGGTCGCGAGCAGTCGCGCCCTGAGCTGGGGATCCGCCTCCTCCAGGGCCTAGCCGAGGAGATGGCCGAGCTGGGGACTGTCGAGTCCCACCCCCGCCAGGACGGTCGCAACATGGTGATGGTCCTGGCTCCGACCAGGAAGAAGGCGGACGTCAAGTCGGACCAGCGACGTCGCCGCGAGGAGGCTCGTGCTGCCCGCCGTGCTGAGAAGCACGCAGGCAGGAACGAGGAGGCGCACTCGCAGCAGGCACCCCAGCACTTGTGACACCGGCTGCCTGCGCAGGCGTCCTGGCGCTGCCTGGCAGGGGTGCTTCCCCTGGGCACGGTAGGCCGGGTGAGTCTGGGACGATGCCGAAGACCCCGTGTCCTGTACACATCCAGAACCGCCCCCTCACACCCTGTGAGAGGGCCCGCAGTCCCCAGGTCCTGTGGCCGGAGGGGCAGACAAGAGGAAAACATCCATGCCGAAGAACAAGACGCACTCTGGTGCCAAGAAGCGCTTCCGGGTCACCGGCAGCGGCAGGCTAATGCACGAGCAGGCGAACAAGCGTCACCTGCTGGAGGTCAAGTCCTCCCGTCGCAAGCGCAAGCTGTCCAAGGACCAGCCGGTCGCCCCGGCTGACGTCCGCCAGGTCAAGAGGCTGCTCGGTCGCTGACCGCCCCACCACGTAAGGAGCTTTTCTCATGGCACGTGTCAAGCGGGCGGTCAACGCCCACAAGAAGCGTCGTACTGTTCTTGAGCAGGCCTCGGGGTACCGGGGCCAGCGCTCCCGCCTCTACCGCAAGGCCAAGGAGCAGGTCACCCACTCCGGCGTGTACGCCTTTCGTGACCGCCGTGCCCGCAAGGGTGACTTCCGGCGTCTGTGGATCCAGCGCATTAACGCTGCTGCCCGCGCCGAGGGCCTGACCTACAACCGGTTCATCCAGGGGCTGGGCCTGGCTGGTGTCGAGGTCGACCGCCGGATGCTGGCTGAGCTGGCGGTCAACGAGCCTGCTGCCTTCAAGGCCCTGGTGGGTACCGCCCGCGCCGCCCTGCCCAGCGATGTCAACGCTCCCCGGGCCTGACTCGGCCGCAGGCCGGTGATGCGGCCTATGGGAGCACGATGGTGCCGCCCTCCGCAGTAGCGGGGGCGGCACCATCGTCTGCCGGGGGTGGTGGGCGGCGGGCCACTGGCTGACGCCGACTCTCGGTGCCGCGCCGCAGCCCGGCCTCCCGTAGGCTTGACCGCCATGAGCCCCAGGAGCACCTCTGCCGACCTCGACGACCTCCTGCTGGGGGATGACGATGCCCCCGGTGGTGCGGGCGGCCCGCAGGACCTTCCCGTTCGCGGGCCGCGGCGACGTACCATGACGGAGGGGGTCGCGGCCGGGCACGAGGTCCTTGTGAACCCAGGCTCGACCAGGGTGGCGCGCGTCGCCGGACTGGTGCGACGCACCGCCCGCGCCAGGCACCACAGGTTCCTGGTCGAGGGTCCCCAGGGGGTCCGGGAGGCTGTTGCCTACGCCCCTGACCGGGTCCTTGACCTATACATGACGGAGCGAGCGCTTGAGCGCCACCCTGAGATCTGGGTGGCAGCCGAGGAGGCCGGGCTGTACCGCCACCTCACCAGTGAGAGGGTCATGGAGGCGATGAGCCCGGACGCCCAGGGCGTCCTCGCAGTGGCTGCCATGGAGGAGGCCACGGGCAGTGAGGCCCTGGCCTCGGCTGTCAAGGACGCACGCCTGGTCGCGGTGCTGGTCGAGATCCAGGACCCGGGCAATGCCGGCACGATGATCCGTGTGGCTGACGCCGCCGGGGCAGACGCGGTGGTGCTGGTGCGTGGCTGCGTCGAGGCGACCTCGCCCAAGGTGGTGCGCTCCACCGCGGGGAGCCTGTTCCACCTTCCCGTGGTGACCGGGGTGGCTCTTGACGACACTGTCAGCGCCCTGCGCGGGGCGGGACTGGCCGTCCTGGCCGCTGACCGGGGCGGGGAGCTGGACCTGTTTGACGCCACGGACCTGCTGTCGGCCCCCGCAGCCTGGGTGCTGGGCAACGAGGCCCAGGGGCTGGGACCGCAGGTTCTGGAGCAGGCTGACGCCTCCGTGTCGGTTCCGGTCTACGGCAGGGCCGAGTCTCTCAACGTCGCCGCTGCCGCTGCCGTGTGCCTCTACGCCAGCGCCCAGGCGCTGAGGTCCTGAGGCAGGCTGAGGTCCTGGGATGACTGGAACGACCGGGCCCGGTGCCCCGGTCGGCAGTGTCGGTAGTACCAGCGCTGTCGGTGACGTCCTGCGTCGTCGGCCTCACGGGACGGGGTCTCTCCCGTGGACCGCAGCGGTGCTGGTGCTGGTGCTGCTCTCAGCCACCTCGGCCTGGGAGGAGACGGGGCAGTGGCCGGTGGTCGCCGTAGTGTGTGTCCTAGGTGGTGTCCTGTGGTGGCGACGCCTGGACGCTGACGCGGTTGGTACAGTGGTCCTGGCGGCAGGGGCGCTCCAGCTGGCGCTCCTTGACTTCGCCCTGACAGCAGACGTCCTCGTCCTGCTTGCCCTGTTCCGCGTAGGGGCGCAGGGTCGTGCGACCCTACGCCCCCTGTGGGCGGTGGCACTGGTCCTGGGCGCGTTCCTGGCGGCACTGAGATGGAACCAGGACGAACAGGGCGTGGTAGCCGACTCCCTCTACCGTAACGACTTTCGTTCCGTTGTGCTCTTCGTCCTGGGGGGCGGGCTGCTTGCGTGGGGCGCAGGCCGTCTGCTGGCCCTCAGGCGCGATGCTGTCCAGGCGCGTGCCGCAGCACAGCGGGCGCGACAGGCTGAGGAGGAGCAGCGTCTCCTCGCCCAGGTCGCCGCTGTGCGCACCCGCACGGCCCAGGACGTCCACGACGTCGTCGGCCACGCCCTGGCCCTGGTTGCTGTCCAGGCCGAGGCCGGGCACTACCTGGTGACAGCTCCGCAGGAGGAGGTCGACCTGACCGATCAGCAGCGGCTGGACCAGGCCCGAGGTGTGCTGGAGACCGTCCTGACTACCACGCGCAAGGCGTTAGAGGAGACCCGCTCCCTGACCCACGCACTGGCAGCCGGTGCAGACCATGACGGGGCAGCGTCCCTCTACCCGGCGCCGGGCCTGGACGCCCTGCCCGCACTGGTGCATGAAGCCAACCGCTCGGGCGTCCCCGTCCACCTCACGGTCCAGGGCGAGCCTGGCAGCCACGGGCCGGTGGACCTGGGCGCCCAGACTGCCCTCTACCGGACGGCGCAGGAGGGAATTACCAACGCTGTCAGGCACGTGCCCGCGGTGAGCCGTATTGATGTGGCGCTGGTTCATGCTCCGGACAGCCTGACCCTCACGGTCACCAACGACGCCCCGGCACCCCTGGCCGTCCCGAACGACTCGGGCAGCACCACCCTGGCAGAGCGGCTCAGCGGTACGGCAGGGGGGACGGGGCTGCGTAGCCTGGGCCACAGGGTGGAGGCTGCTGGAGGTCGGCTGCAGGCGGAGCCGCTGCCTGGTGGAGGCGTGGTCCTCCGGGTGCAGGTTCCCCTTCCTTAGGTGGAGGCGGATCGGGCGGCCCCGGCGGAGCCGTAAGGCCGTAAGGTGGCGCAGTGCTCGTCACGGTGGTATCACAGTGGTACACCTGGCGCGGGCAGTCTGAGAACGGAGCGATGCCGTGACGTCATTACCACCGGCCGCAGCGACTGGAGCAGGGTTACCGGGGCCGGGGCCTGCGCCGCGGCCGGTGCGCGTGCTTCTTGCCGACGACCAGGACCTGGTGCGGGCTGGCTTCCGGATGATCCTGGACGCCCAGAAGGACATGGTGGTCGTGGGCGAGGCTGCTGACGGGCAGCAGGCGCTTGTCGCGGCCCAGGCGCTGCACCCGGACGTCATCCTCATGGACGTACGCATGCCCCTCATGGACGGGATCGAGGCCACCCGGGTCCTCGCCCGCAGAGATGCCCAGGTACGCGTGCTGGTCCTGACCACTTTCGACCTCGACGACTACGTGGTCGAGGCGCTGTGCCACGGTGCGTCAGGGTTTCTCCTCAAGGACGTCAGTGCCCCCGAGCTCATAGCCGGGGTGCGGGCGGTGGCCCGCGGTGACTCCGTCGTAGCGCCCTCCGCGACGCGGCGCCTGCTCAGCCGGTGGGTCGCAGGCCAGGCCGCCTCCGGCGCCTCCGTCTGCGCTCGCCCCCGGGGGCTACCCGGTCCCAGCGCTGGGGCGCAGGCACCTCCCACGGGCACACCCACCCGCCAGGATGGGCGGCTGGCAGCCCTGAGCGCACGGGAGCGGGAGGTCCTCGCCCTGGTGGGCCGGGCGCTGAGCAACCGGGAGATCGCCGAGCGGCTCGTGGTGGCCGAGTCGACTGTCAAGACCCACATCAACCGGATTCTGCGCAAGCTCGCGGTACGAGACCGTGTCGGCCTGGTTGTCCTGGCCTATGAGACAGGCCTGGTCCGCCCCGGAGACGAGGACTGAGCCTCAGCCCTGACCCGTGGGGAGGAGAGCTGGTGCCACACCCAGTCCACCCCCGGGTGGAACCTGGTTCGACAGTGTCAGCTCAGGGTTGGAATGACGGGAAAAGCTCTGGATCTCCGTCCAGGCGGGCGCTAGCGTCATGACCGTGACCCCAACCTATTCATCGCCAGCGCCAGGTTCTCTGTCACCCTTAGAGACCGCCGAGGACGCGGGACGGCACCGTCCCGCCCGCCGCTACCAGGTCCTGGACATCCTGCGGGGCTTCGCCCTGTGCGGCATCCTCCTGGTCAACATAGGGGACATTGTGGAGCTCGGCTGGGACCTGCCCGCCGTGGTGGGACAGGAGCCCTCTGCCGCGCAGACGGCGCTGCACTACCTAGTGTCCACCCGCTTCGTGCCGATCTTCGCCTTCATGTTTGGTATGAGCATGACCTTTGTCGCGGACTCTGCCCGTCGACGCGCCTCCTCACCCGGGCGGGTCCTGGCCCGGCGCCTGGGAGTGCTGCTGGTCATTGCTCTGGCACACTCGCTGGTCTACCCCGGGGAGGTCCTCAGAGCCTACGCGATCGTCGGGCTCATGGTGCTGGTTCTGGTGCTGCTGCTTCCCCGCCGCCTCCTGGCGCTGCTGGGGGTGGTGGCTACGGCGGTCAGCTATGCGGTAGCCGGCTCAGGTGTCCTCAATGTCCCTGGCCTGTTTCTTCTCGGCGCGGCGGCTGCGGCCTACGGGCTGCCTGCCTACCTGGAGCGGCCTGACCGTCGTCTGCTGGCAGCCACCGTGGTGGTAGCGCTCCTGACGGTGCCTGCCGTCCTTGCCCAGGTCCACGAGCCCGGTGGTGATCCCCGTTTTGGCACAGCCGGAGGAATCGCCGGCGGGATCATGGCTGTGCTCTACGTGTGCCTGGTGGTCCTGGCCTGCTCGACCTCCCTGCGCAGGCCGCTGGCAGCCCTCCTGGAGCCGTTGGGCCGCACCAGCCTCAGCTGCTACGTGGGAGCCAGCCTCGTCGTGGCACCCATAGGCGTGGTGGCGCACTGGACCGAGAGCCGCGACGTCGTGCCTCTGCTGTGGACGGCCCTGGTCGTGCTCCTCGCCCAGTCCCTCCTGGCGCGGGCGTGGCTGTCCCGCTTCCGTTACGGCCCTCTTGAGTGGATGTGGCGCTGCCTGACCTGGTGGCGGGTCGAGCCCCTGCTCCGCCGGTAGGGGAGGCCTGACCGCTTCCACGCGCCAGCGAGTAGGCGAAGGGCCTGAGGAAGACCAGGGGGGAAACGCTTCGCCCTGGCGGAGATGAACTGGCTGGGTGTCACGCCGATGACGGCGGCTGGCTGGTGGCCAGCCGGGTACGTGGCTCGCAGCTCGACCGCTCTGCGATATCGACCTGTGATGATCGTCCCAACGGTCTCTCTCGGGCAGATCTCCTGGATGAGGGGGCGGCTGGGGGTGCTAATGTGCCCCCGGACGGCCCGTGGGAACCGGATGGGTCAAGGACCCGGTACGGCCGACGGGGTACGCGTATGACGGAGGAGGAGACGTGCTCAGGCGGATGTGCTGCTGTTGCTGTCACTGACGTAACCGCTTCCGCCCACCTGCCCTGAGACCGTCCCCAGACCAAGACGAGGTGCCTCGTGTCCCCTGCTCCACACCCTGCCCACAGCTCCTCCCCGTCCGGCGCCGCTGCCTCCCCACCACCTGGCCAGCCCCAGGACCCCCTGGTGCGTATCAGCCACGTCACCAAGTACTACGGGGACTTCAAGGCGCTTGACGACGTCAGCCTGGACATCCACCGTGGCGAGGTGGTCGCGGTCATTGGTGCCTCCGGGTCGGGAAAGTCCACCCTGTGCCGCACGGTCAACCGTCTTGAGACCGTCTCAGCAGGCAGCGTCGTCATCGACGGTGTGCCCCTTCCGGAGGAGGGAAGGGAGCTGGCCCGCCTGCGTGCCGACGTCGGCATGGTCTTCCAGGCCTTCAACCTCTTCCCGCACCGCTCGGTGCTGGACAACATCACGCTCGCCCCCACGCGCGTGCGCAAGGTTCCGGTCCCTCATGCGCAGCAACGTGCCCGCGAGCTCCTGGAACGGGTAGGGCTGGCCGACCAGGCTGCCAAGCGGCCCGCCCAGCTCTCCGGGGGCCAGCAGCAGCGCGTGGCCATCGCCCGCGCGCTGGCCATGGATCCCAAGGTCATGCTCTTTGACGAGCCCACCAGCGCCCTGGACCCCGAGATGATCACCGAGGTCCTTGACGTCATCCAGGACCTGGCTACCTCCGGCATGACCATGCTCGTGGTCACCCACGAGATGGGCTTCGCCCGCAGCGTCGCCGACCGCGTCGTCTTCATGGACGCGGGGCAGGTGGTCGAGGAGGCCGAGCCCGCCACCTTCTTCGCCTCTGCGCGCACCGAGCGGGCGCGTGCCTTCCTGTCTACTGTCCTGAGCCACTGACCCGACCCCCCGAGACCTGCTGACGTCCTGCTGCTGACCCCTTCCACTGATCTCCTCCCGCGACTCCCACCGACCTCCGACCGACCTCTGAGCAACGCGCAGCCGCCCCGGCAGCCGCCGCCAGCCCCTATGAAACCAGCCCCTGCGAAAGGTCTCCTGACATGACTGCCCAGCACGCCCGCCCCGCCCTGACCGTCCCGACTGGCCTGACCCGCCGTCGCCTCCTGGGTGCCAGCGGTGCCGTCTCGCTGGCGGCCGTGCTGGCGGCCTGCGCCGACACCGGTGCCGACGGCCAGGCCGTTGACGCCTCGGGCTCCGGTGGTGCCGACTACGACACCGTTATCAACTCCGGTCCGGTGGCCGCTGACGACGTGGTGGCAGCCTCCTCATGGGCGTCGGCCATCCGTGAGGCCGGGGTGCTCAGGACCGGGGGCACCAAGACCTCCGAGGTCTTCTCCCTGGAGGACGCGACCACTGGTGAGGTCTCCGGCTTCGACGCCGCCTTCGCACAGGCCCTGGCCCGCTACATCATCGGCGGGGACGACGCCCGCTCCCTCCTGGAGGTAACCCAGGTCACCTCTGACACCCGCGAGACCATGATCGAGAACGGGCAGGTGGACGCCGTCCTTGCCACCTACACCATCACCCCCGAGCGCGCTGAGAAGATCGCCTTTGCCGGCCCTTACTACTCCTCCGGCCAGTCCGTCATGGTGCGTGCCGAGGAGACCGGCATCAACGGCGTCGACGACCTGGCTGGCGTGAGGGTGGCCGTCCAGTCCAACTCCTCCTCCGGCCCCGCTCTGGACGAGGCCGCCCCGCAGGCGGAGCAGGTGCCGTTCCAGGAGAACGGCGACTGCGTGGCCGCCCTCGAGGCAGGCCAGGTGGACGCCTACGTCGTCGACCAGTCCCTCCAGCTCAGTGTGATGCAGTCCAACGACGCCGTCACGATCGTGGGCGAGCCCTTCACCGAGGACCCTTACGGCATCGGGCTGCCCAAGGACTCCGACGCCCAGGAGTTCGTCAACACCTTCCTGGAGACCATCTACGAGGACGGCACCTGGGACGCTATCTGGGCGGCCACCATCGGCGCCGTCATGGGCGGTGACGCTCCACAGCCCCCTGCCATCGGCTCCGTCCCCGGCTCACAGGCGGCCGGGGCCTCACCCACCGCGTCGGCTGACGCCTCTGGCACCTCAGATACCGCGACGTCGGAGGCCAGCGACGCTGCGACGTCGGAGGCCACAGACTGACCCGGGGCAGCCCGCCTGACCTGTCCCCAGTCCACACGTGCCGGGTGGCCGGGCCCCGTGGCCCGCACCCGGCCGTCCGGAGGAGGTGCTCGTGACCGTCATCACCGACAATCTTGGCGTGATCGGCCAGGGTCTGGCCACGACCCTTGTGATCGCCATGCTCGGCTTCACGCTTGCGCTGGTGGTCGGTACGCTCATCGCGCTCTTTCGCGTCAGCCCGATCCCGCCGCTGCGGGTCCTGGGCGCCGCCTGGGTGACGGTGGCCTGCAACATCCCGACCCTGTGCCTGATGATCCTGGCGGCCTTCGCCGCCCCGCGTGCCGGGGTGCCGCTGTCCCTGTTTGCGGCAGCTGTCACAGCCATTGTCTTCTCCGCTTCTGGCTTCGTGTGCGAGACGGTGCGCTCCGGTATCAACTCTGTGCCCAAGGGGCAGGTCGAGGCGGCCCGAGCCCTGGGGATGCCCTTCGGGCTGATCATCACCACCGTGGTGCTACCCCAGGCGCTGGCGCGCACCATCCAGCCACTGGTCAACATCTTCATCTCCTGCCTCATCGGCTCCTCGCTGGCTGCCGCCATCGGTGTGCCCGAGCTGACCAACGTCACCCAGCAGCTCAACCTGCGCTACGCGCAGGCGGTGATCACCTTCCTCACCTCGGGCCTGACCTACCTGGCTATCGCCTTCCTTGCCACCAGGCTCGGAGCCGTGCTGGAGCGCCGCGTCACCGGAGGGGAGGCCCGTTCATGAGTCTTCTGACTGCACGCACCTCTTCTCGCCCGCGTGGTACCACTGACGCCGACCTGCTCTTCGATGCTCCCGGCCCCAGGGGACGGCGTCGCATTCTCATCGGCTCAGTAGCCGTCACCCTGGTCCTCGTGGCGCTGGTGGTAGCCGCCCTGGTGCAGCTCGACCAGGCAGGCCAGCTGGCCTATCCCAGGTGGCGCTACTTCCTGGGGCAGTCGGTCGTCAGCTATCTCGGCCGCGCGCTGGCTGACACCCTGCTCGTCACCGTTGTGGGTGCCGCCTTGTCCTTCCCCCTGGGGATCGGCCTGGGCTGGGCGCGCATGAGCCGCTCCACGGTGGTGCGCCTGGTGGTCGGCACCTGGATCGACGCCATGCGCGCCGTCCCCATGCTGCTGCTTATCTACTTCTTCCTGCTGGCGGTGCCGCGCTGGGGGCTGACGCTGTCACCGTTGTGGATGCTGACCGTCCCCGTCATCATGTGCTCCTCGGCGACCACAGCGGAGGTGTTCCGCTCCGGGGTGGCCGCCCTGGGCCGGGGGCAGAGCGAGGCGGCCTTGGCGCTGGGGCTGAGCCGGGGCCAGACCATGCGCCTGGTGCTGGCCCCTCAGGCGCTGCGCCTGATGCTGCCGACCCTGGTCACCCAGCTGGTGACGATCCTCAAGGACTCCTCGCTGGGCTACGTGGTGGCCTACGCCGAGCTCATGTACGCGGGGCGCCTGCTGGTGTCCTCCGCGCGGGTCAGTGCCCACCTCGACGTGTACCTGCCCGCCTACGTCATCATCGCGGTGGTCTACGTGCTCGTCAACTGGGCGCTGGGTGCGCTGGCGCGGCGTGTGGAGGCGCGTACCCGCTGAGCTCCCGCCCTACAGGCATCGTCTCGTAGCGAGCGCGGCTACGACGCAGGTGTGTGTCACTACAGGCGGGGTGGCTTCGTCATGGCAGCTGGTCCAGCAGGGCGAGAGGGAGGGATTGAGATCCTAGGTGGGCACAGGGTCGAGGACCCAGATCCGGGTGAGCAGGTTACGGTTGGTTTGGGTGGTGGTGCTCCGGGCTGGTTGTCTGAGTCTCCCGCAGTGGCTGCACCAAGGATCGCCGAGTAGGAGGCGGTCGTGGACGTCGCCGCAGCCTAGGAGCGTAGCCAGGCCCAGAGATCCGGGTCTGCGGATCGAGCCACCCTGCTCAAGGATGTCACGGTCAGTGACGTGCTCGATGTAGGAGTCGAGCTGGACGGCTCTCGCCCGGGCCGTCAGCGCGCTCACCGGGACAGGTCGCGGTGCTGGTAGGCGACCAGGCCCAGGAACGTGCCGACCAGGCCGACTGCGGCCTGCACTGCTAGCGGCATCCAGTCGGGGTCGCTGACGACGTCAAGGTGGTGCCCCACCACGCTCAGTTCCTGAGCCCACCGGGGCAGCTCCACCAGGCCGCCGAGCAGCCGTGCGAAGGCGCTCCAGGCAATCACTGCCCACACGATCCCGAAGCGCCGCGGCGCCACGCCGATCACTGCCAGGGTGATGCCAATCGCCGCCAGCACTCCGGGCAGCTGGCTGACGGTGAACACGAAGGCCCGCTCCACAGCATGGTCCGCGGTTACCTGCGTGGCCGTGGCAGTGGCCAGCACCGTCCCGCACAGCACCAGCAGGACGGCCGCTACCACCACTGCCGAGGCGGCCTGGGTCAGGAACAGGCGCCAGCGCGGCATCCCGACGGCGACCTCAGCATCCACCAGCCCGGCGGTCTCATCGGTGGCCAGCCGGCCCGCCTGCCCAGTCGCCGCCACCGCGATCAGCAGTACCAGCAGCACGGTCATCAACGACATGAACTGCGCCATCACGCCGACATCGGCCTGCACCAGCACGTCCACATAGGCGGCGATGCGATCGTCCCGCATCATCTCCAGGATACTCTCGGTCGTAGAACCGAATAGCGCTGAGAAGCAGGCCACTGCTGCCGCCCATATCAGTGTTGTGCGTGTGGACAGGCGCGTGAGTAGGTCGGCGTAGCCGTGGATCCGCCAGCGGCGTCGGCTGGTGGCTCGGTCGGGGAGGTAGCCACCCGCATACTCCCGGTGGGCGTACAGCGCCCCGGCGGTCGCGACCAGCATCCCGCATATCGCGGTGCACGCCGCCAGTGGGACGGGGTCGTCGTCGGTGTAGGGGGCGACCAGGTCGCGCCAGCCTAGCGGTGTGGTCCACCGCAGCCAGGCGGCACCGGATTCATCGGCCAGCACCCGCACCACGAAGGCAACTCCAACGCATGCCAGTGCCAGAGGGCGGGCGCCGGCAACGCTGCGTGCCAACTGGCAGACCACGGCGGCCAGCCCCGCGAAGCCCCAGCCGACGATCGCGGTCACTCCTGCCAGCGCCCAGGCGCCCGGCGCGGTCAGCGCCTCAATCCCGTGTGCCTCGGCCATGAGCGTGCTGCCCACGAAGGCGGCCAGGACGCCGACCGCCGCCCAGGTCACCAGTACCGGGGCCAGGAAGGGCACCCACCTCCCGGCGCCCGCGCTGCGCAACAGCTCGGTCAGGCCCTCGTCCTCGTCCGCGCGCATCAGGCGGCAGGTCAGCAGCACCGCCATGAGCGCCGTGCACACGAGCAGGTAGGTGGCGCCCTCCCACTCCACCAGCTGGCCTATCGTGCCTGGTTCGGGGAGCTCTCCGTACAGCAGGCGGGTGCCGGGGGAGGCGCGCAGCGCCTCAACCACCGCATTGCCGCCCGCACCACCGGCGCCGTCGGCGTCGGAGAAGTAGGCGTCCTGATACGTCGGTGCGAAGGAAGCCATACCCAGCCACAGGGGAAGGATCCAGGCCAGCACCTGCACGCGCAGCCTCCGGGCGGTCAGCCGCAGCGCGTGGCCCATACCACGCAGGTCATCGTGGTGGATCATCCGCGTACCTCCTCGTAGTGACGCAGGAACAGGTCCTCCAGGCTCGCTGGCCGACAGCTCACGTCGGTGGCTCCCTGCGCGGCGACGGCCGCCAGCACCTGGGGGACACGGGCGGGAGTCACCTGCACGCTCAGGCGGCCGTCCTCTACCGACACATCGCCTTCCAGCTGCGGCAGCGATGCCGCGATGCCGCGCAGCTGATCCGTGTTGCCGCCGACCTCGATCCGGGTACGGGCCAGCTGCTGCAGCCGGGTCAAGTCGCCTTGCTCCACCACACGCCCGTCCTTGATGATCGTTACGGCGCTGCACAGGCGCTGTACCTCGGCGAGGATATGGCTGGACAACAGCACGGTGCGCCCCTGGGCCGCGGCGCGGGTCACCTCATCCATGAATACCTGTTCCATCAGCGGGTCCAGGCCACTGGTCGGCTCGTCGAGAATCAGCAGGCTGGTGGGTGCGGCCAGTGCCGCAACCAGTGCCACCTTCTGCCGGTTGCCCTTGGAGTAGGTGCGTACCTTCTTGCTCGGGTCCAGGGCGAAGCGCTCGATCAGCTCCTTCTCCCGGGCACGGTCTCGCCTACCGCGCAGACCTGCCAGGGCGTCGAGCGCCTGCCCGCCGGTCAGGCTCGGCCACAGGGCCACGTCCCCGGCCACGTAGGAGATCTCTCGGTTGATCTCAGGGGCTGCCCGTCGTGGGTCGGCGCCATGTACCCGCACCGTGCCGCCGTCGGGGTGGTACAGGCCCAGCAGAGTACGGATCGTGGTGGACTTGCCTGCTCCGTTCGGGCCGAGGAAGCCGTGCACCTGGCCGACGGCGACCTTCAGGTCCAGCCCGTCCAGGGCGGTGAAGCGCCCAAAGCGCTTGACCAGGCCCTGGACACGAATCGGGGTGCCGGATGGATTCGTGGCGCCGACGGCGCGGCCCCTGTCTTTGCGTGCTGTCACCAGTGGTGTCCTTTCATGGGAGTGCGAGTGGTGGGATCGGGATCAGGGACGGTCCGGAGGGGGACCGCTTATAACGCGGGCTCGTCACCGGCCAGGCGTTTAAGGACGACGGCGAACTCCGGGTCCGTCATGAGCAGCTCCAGGAATCGGTTGAGGTACAGGTGCTGCGCCGGTCCGGTGTAGGCGTCGGTGATCATCTGGGTCAGCCGCCAGGTGGTGCGCCCCGGCGCCCCGGCCGGAAAGCCCGCGAACGCGGCCAGCGCCGCACGTCGGTGCCGGAGGGTGTACTCCCAGGTCTCCTCGGCCAACTGGATGGCCGAGGTGCGGGCGACGTCCCCATGCAGCTGCTCCAGGCGGGCGATCTCCGTGTAGATGCGCACCCCTGCTTCCCAGTCCGTGGAGTCCAGCTCGGCCAGGAAGGCGTTGATGCTGTCGGGGACAAGGTCCAGGGCAGCCAGGGCCGTCACTACCTGCCGCTCGGCCCGCAGTCCGCGGGCGTTCAGGCCCGCCTCGTCAAGACGTGCCTGGACGGCGTCGTAGAAGCGCACCAGCAGCTGGGGGATGGGCGTGAGCCCCTCCCCGTCCTCGACCCGGGCTATCAGCTCCTCGATGCGGGCCTCCTGCGCCTGCAGCCCACGGCGGCGTGCCAGGATCTCCTCGCGGGTGGCCCGTAGACTGCCCAGCACCGAGTCGCGGTCGGTGCCTCCTGGGTCCTGAGCGAGTACCTCGGCAATCTGCGCCAGGGGCAGCCCGCCCTCGGCCAGCCAGCGTATCCGCATGAGCCGGGCCAGGTGCGCGACGCCGTACTCGCGCTTCCCGTGCACGGTCGGCGGTACCGGCAGCAGCCCGAGCCGGTGGTAGTGGCGCACCGCCCGCGGGGTGGTACCGGCCAGGTCGGCGATCTCCTTGACGCGCATGCATCCATCCCAGCAGGTGACGCCGCGTCACCGTCAAGTTCTACGTCACTGCCAGGCCCTGTGCGTGACCGCGTCCACGTGACGTGTGGTCATGCTGTGCTGGTGCCGTGCGGGTGCCACGGTCCCGAGACGATTTCGGGCGCTCCTGCGCAACAGACTAGTCTGGCCCAGACTACTCTGGACACTCTGACCCACCTGGTGGAAGGCAACCGCATATGACTGACGCCCCCGGTGCGCTCTCGCCGACGGACGAGGTCGGCGTCAACGCCCTCGTCGAGCAGGCCCTGGCCGCCGTCGACGCTGCCGACAGCCTGGCCGGGCTCAAGGAGGCGCGCCTGGCCTACCTCGGCGACGCCTCTGCCCTGGCCCTGGCCAACCGGGAGATCGGTCGGCTCCCGGACCGTGCCGCCAAGGCCGCCGCCGGCAGGCTGCTCGGCGGTGCTCGCGGCCGCATATCCGCCGCCCTGACCGAACGCCAGCAGGTGCTCGAGGCCCAGGCCGAGGCGAACATGCTGGCCACCGAGGCCGTCGACGTCACCGTGCCCACCGCCCGCACCACGCCGGGCGCCCGTCATCCCCTGGACGTCCTCGTCGACGAGGTCTGCGACCTCTTTGTCGCCATGGGCTGGTCCATTGCCGAGGGGCCGGAGGTCGAGCACGAGTGGTTCGACTTTGACGCCCTCAACTTCGACACCGACCATCCCGCCCGCCAGATGCAGGACACCTTCTACGTCCAGGGTGAGTCCGTGGGCGCTGCTCCCGGGCACCCCTCCAACCTCGTCCTGCGCACCCACACCTCGCCGGTGCAGGCCCGGGTCATGCTGGAGCAGGACCCGCCCATCTACGTGGCGTGCCCGGGCAAGGTGTTCCGCTCTGACGAGCTGGACCAGACCCATACCCCGGTCTTTCACCAGGTTGAGGGCCTGGCGGTGGACAAGGGTCTGACCATGGCTCACCTCAAGGGCACCCTCGACCACTTTGCCAGGGCGATGTTCGGTCCTGAGGCCCGTACCCGCCTGCGCCCCTCCTTCTTCCCCTTCACCGAGCCCAGCGCCGAGATGGATCTGTGGTTCCCGCAGAAGAAGGGCGGAGCTGGCTGGATCGAGTGGGGCGGCTGCGGCATGGTCAACCCCAACGTCCTCACCGCCTGCGGCATCGACCCCGAGGTCTACACCGGGTTCGCCTTTGGGATGGGCCTGGAGCGCACCCTCATGCTGCGCCACGGTATTGCCGACATGCACGACATTGTCGAGGGCGACATCCGCTTCTCCCAGCAGTTCGGTACTACCGGAAGGGGACACTGACATGCCCTACGTCCCGATCGAGTGGCTGCGTGACCACGTCGAGGCTCCTGCCAGCCTGACCGCCGCCCAGCTGGCCGCCGACCTGGTGCGGGTGGGCCTGGAGGAGGAGCAGATTGTCCCCCCGGCGGTCACCGGGCCGCTCGTCGTGGGCAGGGTCCTCACCCGCGAGGTCTTTACCGCCTCCAACGGCAAGAGCATTGGCTACTGCCGGGTTGACGTGGGCCCGGAGCACAACGACGCACCCGGCACCGGCAAGGAGCCCAGTGATCTTCCCAGCCGTGGCATCGTGTGCGGTGCCCACAACTTTGACGCCGGGGACCACGTGGTGGTCAGCCTGCCCGGGGCCGTGCTGCCTGGTGACTTCGCCATCTCCGCACGCAAGACCTACGGCCACGTCTCCGACGGGATGATCTGCTCCGAGCGCGAGCTCGGCCTCGGCGACGATCACTCCGGCATCATCGTGCTCGAGCGCTGGCTCGCCGCCCACGGTCGAAAGGACGAGTCCGTCCCGGCCCCGGGCGCCGACGCCACCAGGCTGCTCGGTCTGGGGCAGGAGGTCCTGGAGGTCAACGTGACCCCGGACCGCGGCTACTGCTTCTCCATGCGCGGGATCGCCCGTGAGTACTCCCACGCCACCGGCGCCCGCTTCACCGACCCGGCTGACGCTACCAGTCCGGACCTCTTCCCCGCAGGTGTGGCCCCCGCAGGCCGGGACGGCTTCCCCGTCCTCCTCGCCAAGGACACTGCTCCCGTTCACGGTCGCCCCGGCGTGGACCGCTACGTGGCCCGGGTGGTGCGCGGCATCGACCCCGGCGCTGCCTCCCCGCAGTGGATGCAGGACCGCCTGGTGGCCGCTGGCATGCGCCCGATCAGCCTGGCGGTAGATGTCACCAACTACGTCATGCTCGACCTGGGCCAGCCGCTGCACGCCTTCGACCTGGACAGGCTGTCCGGCCCGATCGTGGTGCGCCGTGCCAGGCAGGGTGAGGCGCTGACGTTCCTCGACGACGTCACCCGGGTCCTCGACCCCGAGGACCTGGTCATCGCTGACTCCCCGGACGGTGAGGGCTCCCGCGCCCTGGTGCTGGCCGGCGTCTTTGGTGGCGCAGCGGCGGAGGTCGGCCAGGACACCACCGACGTCCTCATCGAGGCCGCCCACTTCGACGCCGTGTCCGTGGCCCGCTCAGCGCGTCGCCACAGGCTGCCTACCGAGTCCTCTCGGCGCAACGAGCGCGGTGTCGACACCGCCCTCGCCCCGGTCGCCGCCCAGCGCGCCGTCGACCTGCTGGTCCGCTACGGCGGTGGCACTGCCGAACCGGTCGCCACCGACGTCGACCGCACGGCGAACCCTGAGCCGGTCGTCATCCGCGCTGACTCTGCCGAGCGCCTGACCGGGGTGGCCTACGGTGCTGCCCGGGTAACTGAGCTGCTGCGCCGCGTGGGCTGCACGGTGGAGCCTGTTGGCGTCGATGCCGACGGCAGCGAGCTGCTTTCGGTGACTCCGCCTACCTGGCGGCCTGACCTGGTGGGGGCCGCCCACTTCGCCGAGGAGGTCGCCCGGCTCGACGGGTACGACAACATCGCCTCCACGCTCCCGGCGGTGCCGGCGGGAACCGGCCTGAGCCCGCGGCAGCGGGCGCGTCGTGACGTGGTACAGGCGCTGGTCGGAGCGGGCATGACCCAGGTGCTGTCCTACCCGTTCATCGGTGACGTGCACGACCGTCTGGGTATACCTGCGAAGGACCCTCGCCGCCAGTGCGTGCGCCTGGCCAACCCCCTGTCCGAGGACGCGCCCCGGCTACGCACCTCGGTGCTGGACTCACTGGTCGGTGCGGCCAGCCGCAACGTGTCGAGGGGGCTACCAGATGTCGCCGTCTTCGAGGTCGGCAGGGTCACGCTGCCAGAGGGGACGGTCCCCGCGCCGATTCCCGGTGCAGCCCAGCGGCCCAGTCCCGAGGAGGTCGCGGCCCTCCACGCGGGTGTCCCCCTGCAGCCCACGCACGTGGGTGCGGTCATGGTGGGCCAGCGGGAGCACGCTGGCGTACTGGGTGCCGGACGGGCCTGGGACTGGGCCGACGCGGTCCAGCTCGTGCGCGTCGTCACCAGCGCCCTGGGCCTTACCGTGGACGTTCGCGCCCCCGAGGAGCCCCCTGCTCCCTGGCACCCTGGTCGTAGCGCCGAGCTGCGTCTGAGCACCCACCAGGGCCGTGGACCTCTGGCCGGTGCCGATCCTGCTAGTCGTCCCGGCGTCCTCCCCGGCTCTCCCGGTGCCGTGGTCGCCTACGCCGGGGAGCTCCACCCCCGTGTCGTGCGTGAGCTGGGCCTGCCCGAGCGCGCCTGTGCCGTTGAGATCGACCTGGACGCGCTCCTGGACGCGGTGCAGGCCTCCGATGTCCTTCAGGTCAGGGCGGTGTCCACCTTCCCGGCTGCCAAGGAGGACATCGCCCTGGTGGTCGAGGAGTCCGTGAGTGCTCGCGCGGTGGAGGAGGTCGTGCGCCGTGCAGCGGGAGACCTGACGGAGCAGGTCCGTCTCTTTGACGTCTTCCGTGGCCCCCAACTGGGTCAGGGAAGGAAGTCCCTGGCCTTCTCCCTGGTGCTGCGTGCTCCGGACCGGACACTGACGGCCCAGGAGACGGCTGCTGTACGCAAGCGCGTCGTCAAGCGCGCTGCCGCGACGCTAGGGGCCCAGTTGCGCGGGTAGGCCGGTCCTGTGGCTCTGGACACACCGGGCGGGTACGGGGCCTGGAGGCAGGCGCGGGTCTCCTGCGTCATGAATACTTGCCGCTATGAGACTCCTGCTGACGTCCTCCTCCCGCCACGGCTCCACTGACGAGGTCGCTGCCGTCATCGCCGAGCGGCTGCAGGGCGCGGGTATTGACGTTGACACCTGCAAGCCGGAGGAGGTCGAGTCAGTAGACGGTTACGACGCCTTCGTGCTGGGCAGCGCCGTCTACATGACGCAGTGGACGCCGGAGGCGGTCGAGTTCACCAGGCGCTTCAGCGACGTCCTGTCTGCCAGCCCGGTGTGGGCCTTCTCCGTGGGCCTGTCGGGTCTGCCCCAGGGCAAGGTCTCCGACCCCAAGCGTATCGGCCCCGTCCTGCTGGCTATCGAGCCTGAGGACCACATGGTGTTTCCGGGGCGCTTCGACCCCGGTCGGCTGTCGCTCAGGGAACGGTCGATTGCCCGGCTGGGGGGCGCCTCGGAGGGTGACTTCCGCGACTGGGACCAGGTCCGCCAGTGGGCTGACGCCATCGCCGCCTCACTGGTCGGCTGAGCCTGACGGGAGTCCTGACGAGGCTGCGGGCCGGGCCGCACGGGCAGGTCTCGTACGGCGGTCGTTGTGACGGATGTAATGCCCGCTGGCACGCCTTGCAGTTTCGTATCTCTATGCAAGACGTCGTATGGTTCCTGCATGACCTGGACAGCAGCAGTTGCCGGCGCTACCGGCTACGCCGGCGGGGAGGTTCTGCGCCTCCTGGTGGCTCACCCGCAGATCGAGGTCGGCGCAGTGACGGCGGCGTCCTCGGCCGGAACATGTCTGGGGCAGCACCATCCCCACCTGATGGGGCTGGCGCAGCGTACGGTGGAACCTACTGACCCCGCCAGGCTCGCTGAGCACGA
Organism: Actinomyces sp. 2119; assembly: GCF_003591215.1. NCBI lineage: Bacteria > Bacillati > Actinomycetota > Actinomycetes > Actinomycetales > Actinomycetaceae > Actinomyces > Actinomyces sp. 2119. The sequence goes on along the minus strand of NZ_QYRR01000013.1, from coordinate 12,483 downwards.
CGTCATTGTCCTGGCCCTGCCCCACGGTGCCTCCGGTGAGGTGACCGCCGCTGTCGAGGAGGAGGCGGCCCGCCGTGGTACCTCGCCCCTGGTCATCGACTGCGGTGCGGACCACCGGTTAGTGGACCCCGAGGCGTGGACCGCCTTCTACGGCTCGCCGCACGCGGGTGCGTGGACCTACGGAATGCCTGAGCTCCTCCACGCGGGTGAGGCCGTCGCCCGGGCGCAGCGCACCCAGATCGCAGCTACCAGCAGGCTGGCTGTCCCGGGCTGCAACGTGACGGCAGTGACCCTGGCGCTCCAGCCGGGCGTGGCGGCCGGCCTGGTCGACTGCTCCCAGGGCGCGGCAGCGCTGACAGCGGTCCTCGCCGTGGGCTACTCAGGTGCTGGTAAGGCCCTCAGGCCCCACCTGATGGCGGCGGAGGGCATTGGCGGCGCCCAGCCCTATGCCGTGGGCGGGACCCACCGCCACATCCCCGAGATCATCCAGAACCTGGCCGTGGCGGGGGCGCAGGCTGGGGACCTCCGCCTGTCCTTCACCCCGGTGCTGGTCCCCATGAGCCGGGGGATCCTGGCCACTGTGACCGCGCCGGTGACCCGCGAGGTCCGCCAGGCCGCGGACCCGGGGGCCGTACTGCGCCAGGCCTGGGAGGAGGCCTATGGTGGCCCGGGGGCGGGGGAGAGGCTGGTTCACCTCCTGCCTGTAGGGACATGGCCTACCACTGCATCGGTGTCAGGCAGTGGTGTAGCCGTTGTCCAGGTCACCTTTGACCCGGTAGCAGGTGCCGCCACCGCGATGTGCGCTATCGACAATCTTGGCAAGGGTACCGCCTCTGCTGCGGTCCAGTGCCTCAACCGAGCTCTTGGTCTGCCAGAGACTGAGGGTGTGATCACCGAAGGAGCCGCTCCATGAGTGTCACGGCAGCACAGGGGTTTCGGGCCGCAGGCGTCGCCGCGGGCCTCAAGCCCTCGGCAGCCCCGGACCTCGCGCTGGTCGTCAACGACGGCCCCCACGACGTCGCCGCGGGAGTCTTCACCACTAACCGGGTGGTGGCCGCACCCGTGGTGTGGTCCCGGCAGGCTCTAGCCCCCGCCTGCGGGCAGGAGGGGGGGCGTGCTAGGGCGGTCGTCCTCAACTCGGGGTCGGCCAACGCCTGCACCGGGGTCCAGGGGGTACGCGACACCGAGGCCACCGCCATGCACGTGGCCGGCCTGCTGGGGTGCGACCCTGCGGAGGTCCTGGTGTGCTCCACCGGAGTCATCGGCGAGCCTCTCGACATGCCGCGTCTCCTGGACGGTGCCGACGTAGCGGCGCTCTGCCTGGAGGCCACCGCTGATGCTGGCACTGCGGCCGCCACCGCCATCATGACCACGGACACGGTCTCCAAGGAGGAGGCGCTCACGGTGGGCTCAGGCCCGGGCCGCTGGACTGTCGGCGGCATGATCAAGGGCGTGGGTATGCTCGCACCGGCTATGGCCACTATGCTGGCTGTGGTCACCACGGACGCGGTGGTTACTCCCGATGCTGCCCGGCAGGCCCTGAGTGCGGCGGCTGCCCGCACTCTTAACCGCATCAGCTCTGACGGCTGCATGTCCACTAACGACACTGTCGTGCTGCTTGCCTCCGGCGCCTCCGGCGTCCCCGTCTCCCAGGAGGAGTTTGAGGATGCCGTGACCGAGCTCCTGGCCCGCCTGGGCCGCAGGCTGGTTGCTGACGCTGAGGGGGCCACGCACGATATTGCCGTCACTGTCGCAGGCGCCGTCAGCGAGGCCGCCGCAGAGGCTGCCGCCCGCACGGTCGCTGCCTCCACCTTGCTGCGGTGTGCCGTGGCCGGCCAGGACCCGAACTGGGGCCGGGTGCTGGCCCAGTTGGGCACCGTGCCCGAGTCGGTCTGCCCCTTCGACCCTGACCAGGTGGACGTGGCGATCAACGGCGTGACCGTCTTCCGTCACGGGAACGTGGGCGAGGACCGCTCCCACGTGGACATGACCCCCCGTGAGACCCGCATCGACATCGACCTTCACTCCGGGCAGGCCCAGGCCACAGTATGGACCAACGATCTTACTCACGACTACGTCTCGATCAACGCGGACTACACCACATGACCACATCCGACGCCGAGCACTCTGGCTCCCCGGACCCCTCCGGGTCTTCTGACACTGCTGACACCATGGCTGCCCCGGCGGGGACCTCGGCCATCGATCCCCGTCTCAAGGCATCGGTCCTCCTGGAAGCCGTGCCCTGGCTACGCACCTACAAGGGGGCCACCATGGTCATCAAGTACGGTGGCAACGCCATGGTGGACGACGACCTCAAGCGGGCCTTCGCCCAGGACGTCCTCTTTCTGCACCAGGTAGGGGTCAGGCCTGTCGTTGTCCACGGGGGCGGCCCCCAGATCAACGCGATGCTGAGTCGGCTTGGTATTGAGCCGGAGTTTCGCGGCGGCCTGCGCGTGACCACCCCGGAGGTCATGGACGTGGTTCGCATGGTGCTGACCGGGTCCGTCCAGCGCGAGCTCGTCTCCCTGCTGAACAAGGACGGGTCGGCAGCAGTCGGTATCAGCGGGGAGGACGGGGGCCTCCTGCGGGCTCGGCGTCGTCCTGCCTCTGTCGGGGGTGAGGAGGTGGACGTGGGTCTGGTCGGCGACGTCGTCGAGGTCAGTCCCCAGCCCATCACTGACCTGCTTGACCAGGGACGGATCCCCGTCATCTCGTCGGTGGCGCCGCTGGCCGAGGACTCCTCCACCGTCCTCAACATCAACGCGGACACTGCGGCGGCGGCTATCGCAGTAGCCCTGGGAGCCAGGTCCCTTATGATGCTGACCGACGTGGAGGGCCTCTACTCCGCCTGGCCGGACCGAGGTTCCCTGGTCCCGTTCATCAGCGCCTGTGCGCTGGAGAAGTTGCTGCCCACTCTTGAGTCAGGCATGATCCCTAAGATGGAGGCGTGCCTGCGGGCGGTGCGCGGAGGGGTCGGCCAGGCCCATGTGGTCGACGGCCGCCAGGCCCACTGCATGCTCCTGGAGATCGTCACCGACGAGGGCGTGGGCACCGTCATCCACCCCGGGGACGCCCCGGTACCACCCTTGAACGGAGGTAGGAGCCTGTGAGCGCCTCGGCTGCCACGACGCCAGCCGCACACGCCCTGGGTGAGGGCGGCGGCAGTAACCAGGCCTGGAGCGCGCGCTATGCCCAGGCGGTGATGAACACCTTCGGCGTCCCGGAGCGGGTCCTGGTCCGGGGGCAGGGGACCTCGGTGTGGGACGCCGACGGCACGCGGTACACGGACATGCTGGCCGGCATCGCTGTCAACTGCCTGGGCCACGCCCACCCCGCGGTCCTTCAGGCAGTCAGTGACCAGCTCAGCACGCTGGGACACGTGTCAAACTTCTTCACCACCCCGGCCCAGGTGCGTCTGACTGAGGAGCTGTGCTCCTTGGTCTTCCCCCAGGAGGGGCAGGAAGTCCATGACGTACGAGTCTTCCTGTCCAATTCCGGCACAGAGGCCAACGAGGCGGCCCTCAAGATCGCTCGCAGGTACGGGGGTCCGGCCCGCTCCCGGGTGCTGGCATTGGAGGACGCCTTCCACGGCAGGACGATGGGTGCCCTGGCCCTGACGCACAAAGCGGCCTACCGGGAGCCTTTCGAGCCTCTGCCGGGGGGAGTGGAGTTCCTGCCTGTCGGCGACGTTGCGGCCCTGCAGCAGGCTATGGGGCCTGACGTCGCTGCGGTCTTTGTTGAGCCTGTACAGGGTGAGGCCGGGGTTCGGGAGCTGCCCAGCGGGTACCTGGAGGCTGTCCGTAGCCTCACGACGCAGGCAGGCGCCCTGCTGGTCCTTGACGAGGTCCAGTCGGGGATGGGACGTACTGGAGCGTGGATGGCGCACCACCTCGTGGCCCCGGGTGTCGTTCCTGACGTGGTGACCCTTGCCAAGGGGCTGGGTGGCGGCATCCCGGTGGGTGCTGTCGTGGCACGTGGGGAGGCAGCCTCCCTCCTGGGGCCAGGCCAGCACGGCACCACCTTCGGGGGCAACCCGGTTGCCTGCGCTGCAGCCTTGGCCGTGATCGCCACGATCCGCGAGGAGAGGCTGCTGGAGCACGTCAGTGCCCTGGGAGCGCAGTGGGCGGCTCAGCTGGCCACGGTTCCCGGTGTCAGTGAGGTGAGGGGGCGTGGCCTCCTGCTGGGTGTTGGCCTGGTGGATGACTGTGCCCCGGCCAGCGAGGTCGCTGAGGCCCTTGCCCGGGAGGGGTTCATCGTGAACGCACCGCGCCCCGACACCATCCGGCTGGCCCCGCCCCTTATCGTCTCCCAGGAGGAGACGAACGCCTTGACCACAGCCCTGGCCAGGGTCCTGGCCTCGCGGGAGGGGGACTGATGAGCAGCGCTGCCGCGGGCGAGGACACCGGCGGCGACCAGCCTGGGACGGTTCCCGGGACAAAAGCCGCTCGGCACGTGCTGATCGCCCAGATCCTCTCCCGGTCATGGATCCGGTCGCAGGCGGAGCTGCGCGACGCCCTGGCTGCGCGGGGGGTCAGCGCCACCCAGGCCACCCTGTCCCGTGACCTGGTCGAGCTGAGAGCGACCAAGGTGCGCTCGGCAACCGGGGTGCCGGTCTACTCGCTTCCCGAGGTGGGGGCACCGGGGCAGGTCGCGGCGGTCGGCAGCCGCAGCTCGGACTCTGAGTCCCTGTCCGACTACGTGACCGCCCGACTGACACGGTGGTGCGCGGACCTGCTGGTCGCCGCCGAGTTCTCCGGCAGTCAGGTGGTGCTGCGTACCCCTGCAGGCGCTGCCCAGCTGCTGGCTGGCGCTGTTGACGACGCGATGATGCCCGGGGTGCTGGGCTGCATCGCCGGTGACGACACAGTCCTGGTGATTACCCGCAGCGAGCAGGACTCCGCCGAGCTTGTCGCCCTGCTCCTAGCCCTGGCGGAACCAGCATCCCGACGATAGGCCGGGCGCTCCTGCCCGGCTGCCTGGGCTGGTTGCGGGTCCCCTACCGGCGTCGCGCACCGCCACCCCTTCACGCCGACAGGCTTTCTTGCCCTCCCATCCTGACTTCTACTTTTTCCTGCTCTCGTTACTGTCCGCACTGTCTCCAAGGAGGTTTCCCATGAGCACTAGCACGGACCGTGTCGTCCTGGCCTACTCCGGTGGCCTGGACACCTCGGTGGCCATTGGATGGATTGCGGAGCGGACCCGACGAGAGGTCGTTGCCGTGTGTGTGGATGTCGGTCAGGGGGGCGAGGACCTTGGGGTCGTGCGTCAGCGGGCACTGGACTGCGGCGCTGTCGAGGCCTACGTAGCCGACGCTCGTGAGGAGTTCGTCAACGACTACTGCGTGCCGGCGCTCAAGGCCAACGCCTTGTACGAGGGCCGCTACCCCCTGGTGTCTGCCTTGTCCCGGCCTTTGATCGCGCGGCACCTGGTCAGGGCGGCGCGGGAGTTCGGTGCCGGGACCGTGGCTCACGGCTGTACCGGCAAGGGCAACGACCAGGTGCGGTTCGAGGTCTCAATCACCTCAATGGCGCCTGACATGGACTGCCTGTCTCCGGTGCGGGACCTGGCGCTGACCCGGGACGTAGCCATCGGCTACGCGGAGGAGCACTCCCTGCCGATCGAGACCACGAGGCACAACCCGTTCTCCATCGATCAGAACGTCTGGGGCCGTGCCATTGAGACCGGGTTCCTGGAGGACCTGTGGAACGCTCCGACCAAGGACGTCTACGTCTACACCGACGACCCCACTTACCCGCCGTTGCCCGACGAGGTCGTCATCACCTTTGAGCGGGGGGTACCGGTGGCGCTGGACGGTCGGCCCGTCACGCCGCTGGAGGCCGTTCAGGAGCTCAACCGGCGTGCGGGCGCCCAGGGGGTTGGGCGTATTGACATGGTGGAGGACCGTCTAGTGGGCATCAAGTCCCGTGAGATCTACGAGGCGCCTGGAGCGGTTGCGCTCATTGAGGCGCACCAGGCCCTGGAGGCCGTCACGCTGGAGCGCCAGCAGCGGCGTTACAAGCGACAGATGGAGCAGGCCTGGAGCGACCTGGTCTACGAGGCGCAGTGGTACTCCCCGCTCAAGCGCTCCATGGACGCCTTCATCGAGGACACCCAACGCCACGTCTGCGGTGACATCCGCATGGTCCTGCACGGAGGACGGGCGACGGTGACCGGCCGCAGGACGGACACGGGCCTGTATGACTTCGGCCTGGCTACCTACGACACCGGCGACACCTTCGACCAGTCCTCGGCCCGGGGCTTTATCGAGATCTACGGGCTCCAGTCGCGTCTCGCGGCGGCACGGGACCTGCGGTCGGGTGACGTCGAGGCCTTCTGAGGCCTTCGAAGGTTGCTGCTAAGACCTGTTACGGGGAAGACCGGGTGGTCGGGCCTCGCGCGCCGCAGCGCGTCGTGCGGGGCCCGACCTCACAGCTCCAGGGTGCTCGTATCCAGGGTGCTCGTACTCGTCAGGAGCGGGTAGCCTTCGGCTTCTGGCTGCCTTCCGCCTGTGCGGCTGGCTGGGAGGCTGCGTGCCGACGCAACCAGCGGGAGTCGTCGTTGGCGTAGGCGTAGTAGGCGCCGATAAGCAGCCCGCCACCCACAAAGTTGCCTAGCAGCGCGACGGCGACGTTGCCCATGGCCAGGGGGACCTCGATCCCGTGCGTCATGCCCACTACGGTGAACAGGACCGTGTTGGCCACGGAGTGCTCCAGGCCGAGAAAGGCGAAGACGAACACCGCCATGATCATCGAGAAGATCTTGGACCAGTCCTCGTGGATGAAGCCGTTGTAGATGAGCAGCATCGCCAGGTTGATCATGAAGTTGCACAGGATCGCTCGCACGAGGAGGTCACCGATACCACTGGCGGAGGACAGGTAGGCGAGCTTGGTCTCCACGGAGTGCACCGCCTGGTCCCCGGTACTACCACCCAGCAGGGAGGAGAAGCGGTAGAGCAGGGCAAAGCCCAGCCCGCCCAGGAAGTTGCCCAGCAGGCACATGCCCAGGACCCTCAGTCCCCTCCACCAGGAGATCCTGCGGTAGTACCCGCCGATGACTACCACCATCATGTTGGAGGTCAGCAGCTCAGAGCGGGTGTAGTAGATGAACACCAGTGCCGGCCCGAAGCACAGGGCGCCGAGGACACGTCCCACGCCCGCCAGAGACGCGCCGCCCACGGACAGCTCGTCAAAGGTCCCCACGATCGCGTAGTTGACCACGTAGAACACTGCGACGATCATCCCGGCCATGGCGGCCCGCATAAGATAGCGATGGGCGATCGTCCCGGTCATGCGGGTCTTGGTCTCCAGGGCCTCCAGAACGGTGGAGATGAACTGCTTGCCGGGGAACAGGGGGTTGGACGGTGTGTCAGCCATGGGTCCTATGCTGTCACGTAGCAGGCCGGTGGCGGCTGCTCGTAGCGGCTGGCCCAGGGGATACAGGTACTGGCTCCACGCACGGCGATAGACCATCATGGTCCCATGAGCAGCGAGGACCCCAGCCAGCCAGCACCTCACCCTCCGGGCGCCCAGTCTTCCCAGGCTTCCGGGACCGGCGGCCTGTGGGGTGGGCGCTTCTCCGGCTCCCCGGCTCAGGCCCTGGCCGCGCTGAGCGTGTCAACGCACTTCGACTGGCGTCTAGCCCGGTACGACCTTGCGGGCTCCCGGGCGCACGCTCGCGCCTTGCACCGGGCAGGGCTCCTTGACGATGGCCAGCTCCACGCGATGGTGGACGCCCTGGACCGCCTGGAGGACGATGTCGTCTCCGGCCGTTTCTGCCCGCTTCCTGCTGACGAGGACGTCCATACCGCACTGGAGCGCGGACTTATCGAGCGCGCGGGGGCTGACCTGGGAGGGCGTCTGCGTGCCGGACGCTCCCGCAACGACCAGATCGCCACCCTCATCCGCATGTACCTGCGTGACCAGGCCCGTCACCTTGCCGGTCGCGTGCTCGACGTCGTCGACGCCCTCATAGACCAGGCCGCCTGGGCGCAGGACCGTGTCATGCCGGGGCGCACCCACATGCAGCACGCCCAGCCCGTGCTCATCGCCCACCAGCTGCTGGCGCACGCCTGGCCGCTCATGCGCGACGTGGAGCGGCTGGAGGACTGGGATGTCCGTGCAGCTGTCAGCCCCTACGGCTCGGGCGCCCTCGCTGGTAGCACCCTAGGCCTCGATCCTGACGTCGTTGCCGCTGAGTTGGGCTTCGACTCCGCGGCGGACAACTCGATCGACAGCACGAGCGCGCGCGACGTGGTGGCGGAAATGTCCTTTGTCCTGGCAATGACCGCTGTGGACCTGTCGCGCCTGAGCGAGGAGCTCATCATCTGGGCCACGAAGGAGTTCGGGTTTGTCACTCTTGACGACGCCTACGCGACGGGCTCGTCGATCATGCCGCAGAAGAAGAACCCCGACGTCGCCGAGCTGGCCCGGGGAAAAGCGGGACGGCTCATCGGCGACCTGGCGGGACTGCTGGCCACGCTCAAGGCTCTGCCTCTGGCCTACGATCGTGATCTCCAGGAAGACAAGGAGCCGGTCTTTGACGCGGTCGACACCCTGGACGTTCTTCTGCCTGCGGTAACGGGCATGGTGCGCACGATGACGCTGGACTACCGGCGTATGGCCGATCTGGCGCCGCAGGGGTTCTCCCTGGCCACCGACATCGCCGACTGGTTAGTCAGGCAGGGCGTACCCTTCCGGCAGGCCCACGAGGTCGCTGGCGCCTGCGTGCGTACCTGTGAGCGGCGCGGCATCGAGCTGTGGGACCTGAGCGAGGAGGACCTGCAGGGTATCGACCCCCGCCTGGGGCCGGGAGTGCGGGAGGTCCTGTCCGTGGAGGGCTCGGTAGCAGCCAGGTCCGCCCACGGTGGGACGGCGCCGGTGCGTGTGGTTGAGCAGCTGGCCCGGGCGGTGGAGCACAGCGCCGAGCTGAGGGGCTTTGCCTGGGAGGGCTCCCTTGCGTGGCAGGTGGATAGGCCGGGGGAGAGGTAGCGTGGGCAGCGCGTCTGGCTCAGGCAGATTGGCGGTGCCGACGCAGGTCCGTGACCTTCTTGAACACGACCCTGTGGAGGTTGCCGCTCGTCTTCTGGGCTCGGTCATTACCTCGTCTACCTCACGGGGGGCGGTCAGCGTCCGGCTCACAGAGGTCGAGGCCTACCGGGGTGAGGAAGACCCCGGATCACACGCCTACAGGGGGAGGACGCCCCGCAACGCCTCGATGTTCAAGGCCGCCGGGCACGTCTACGTGTACTTCACCTACGGCATGCACCACTGCCTCAACCTCGTCTGCGGCCCGGCGGGCCAGGCCCGCGCCGTCCTTCTGCGCGGGGGAGAGGTCGCTGGCGGGCATGCCCTGGCCCGGTTGCGTCGGCCTGCTGCCCGCACGGATCGTGACCTGGCGCGTGGGCCAGCGCGCTTGTGCGCCGCCCTTGGCCTGACCCGTGATGATGACGGGACCTGCCTGGGTCCGCCCGGGTCGCACCTGCACCTGCTGCTGCCCACGCGCCAGGACCAGCCGGCCGTGGAGCGGATTCGTCGTGGGCCGCGCACGGGTGTGTCCGGCCCTGGCGGGGACGGCTCTGTCTTTCCCTGGCGGCTGTGGATCGATGGCGAGCCCACCGTCTCGCCCTACAGGCCCGCTCGGCCACAGCCGCGCAGGAGGGGCTGATGGGCGGCTCGACGCGCCCGTGGCGCAGCCTGTTTCCTGAGAGCTACTGGAACCACAACGCTGCCTTCCACGGCGAGCTGGTGGCCCCGGGGTGCAGGCTCCTCGTTATCGGGCTGGCCGCCAGAAAGTCCGTGGCGGACTGGGCTCTGGATCTCCTGGGCGTGGTGCCGATTCGTTGTGCGAGCCTGTGGTACCACGAGACCCCCGACATTGATGTGCCTACGGCACCGGCACGCGAGTCGTTGCGCCACATCGGCGCCACAGCGCGGCGTACCCTGCCTGGTGCTCGTGTACGGCGGCGGTTCTACTGGCGCTACTCAATTGTGTGGGACCGGCCGGATCGGCAGCAGTGGTGACGGCGGCGGCGACCAGGATGGCTGGATCATCCCCGCTACCGGTCCGTGACATCCTGAGAGCCCTGGGCGCCGAGCTGGGGGAGGCTCCGGCCTGGCCAGCACAGTCGCCTTTCGAGTACGTGTGCGGGATCGTCCTGGTGCAGAACGCGGCCTGGACGAACGTCGAGCGCGCGTTGGCGCTGTTGCGTGAGGCGACTGGCTTCGACCCCGAGCGCCTACTCTGCCTGTCCGACACCGAGCTGACCGCGCTGATCCGTCCTGTCGGCTTTATGCGAGCAAAGTCCCGGGCGCTGCGCGGCTATGCCGCGTGGATGCTCTCGCCAGCTGGCCAGGCAGCCTGGGGCCTGGACGACGACGCGCTTCGGTCTGTGCTGCTGGCCCTGCCCGGCATCGGACCGGAGAGCGCTGATGTCGTCGCCCTCATGGTCTTCGGTCGGCGTCGCTTCATCTTCGACACCTACGGGCGGCGGCTGCTGCACCAGGCCGGGTACGATGTCGGCCGCGACTACGAGACCACCAGAAGGGCACTGGAGACAACCATTGGTGCCGAGCACCTGAGCCACGCCGAGCTGGTGGCCCTGCACGGGCTTGTCATCAAGGCGGGGCAGCGTGCCCGTGCTGCTGGCGGCTGGGAAGTCTACGGACCCAGGATCGGTATTGGCGTGTCCTCGTCGTGAGGGTGGTACCACCGGTACGCGCCAGGTCGGCCTGCGGTTCTGTGGGGCGTGGCAGACTAGCCCGCGCCGGGCAGTCGGCCCGACCCCGGACGAGGAGTCCCGGGAGCACCTATGGAAGGCGACAGGACCGTGACCGACATCCTCGACGAGCTGCAGTGGCGGGGCCTGGTCGCCCAGCACACCGACCTTGAGGCGCTACGCAGGGCGCTGGCGGAGGGGCCGGTGACCTTCTACTGCGGGTTCGACCCGACGGCCGCAAGCCTCCACCACGGGCACCTGGTTGCAGTCAAGGTCATGCGTCACCTGCAGATGGCGGGGCACAGGCCGCTGGCTCTGGTCGGCGGGGCGACCGGTCTGATCGGAGACCCGCGTGCCAAAGGGGAGCGCTCGCTCAATACCAGGGAGGTCGTGAGCCAGTGGGCGCAGAGCCTGCAGGCCCAGCTAGAGCACCTCCTCGACTTCGACGGCGACGCCCCAGCCCGCATCGTCAACAACCTGGACTGGACGGCCGACCTGAGCGCTATCGACCTTCTGCGGGACCTGGGCAAGCACTTCCGCCTGGGCACGATGCTGTCCAAGGACATCGTCGCCCGGAGGCTGGCCAGTGAGGAGGGCATCTCCTACACCGAGTTCAGCTACCAGGTGCTTCAGGCCAACGACTACCTTGAACTGTACCGCCGCCACGGATGCACCTTGGAGGTGGGGGGCAATGACCAGTGGGGCAACCTGGTAGGAGGCATGGACCTCATCCACAAGGTTGAGGGGGCGACGGTCCACGTCATGACCAACCCGCTCATCACCAAGGCTGACGGCACCAAGTTCGGCAAGACCGAGGGCGGGGCAGTGTGGCTGGACCCGCAGCTCATGTCGCCCTACGCCTTCTACCAGTTCTGGCTCCAGGTGGACGACGCCGACGTCGTACGCTTTCTCAAGGTGTTCACCTTCCTGGACAGGGAGGAGATCGACCAGTTGGACGAGGACACCAGGCAGCGGCCTAAGGCTCGACAGGCACAGAAGGTCCTTGCCAGGGAGGTAACCCGGTGGGTGCATGGGGCCGACGCTCTGGCCCAGGCTGAGGCCGCGACGCAAGCCCTGTGGGGGAGAGGAGACCTTTGGGAGCTGGACGAGGCTGCTGTCACGGCTGCGACAGCGGACCTTCCTACGGGTGAGCTTGTCGTCGGCAAGACGACGGTCGTGGATCTGCTGGTCAGCACCTCCTTGGAGAGAGGGCGCTCGGCCGCACGACGTACGGTTGCCGCCGGCGGTGCCTACCTCAACAACACCAAGGTTGTTGACGAGGACCGTGCGGTCACCCGGGAGGACCTGCTGGCCGGAGGACGCGTCCTGGTCCGCAAGGGACGACGGCACCTGGGAGTGGGAGTGGCGGCTCTGGGCACCTGATGGGGTTACTGTGTAACGACTGTCACTCTGATGAGGTTTGACCTCATGGGTGTCGGCGGGTAATGTATTCCGAGGTTCAAGGCGGTGAACGTTGAAGCGAGGCCTGCTGTGCAGGTGGTTTCGATGAACCGAATGGACCATGGCGGTGCTGTCATCCCTGTAGAGACGTGAAGGGTAACCCTGACGCGAGTTCTCAACTCGGATCACAGTCTGCCGGTACTTGTGGATAATCAGGTATGCGAGTGTCTGTGCGTCCACATGGGTGTGTGGTTTGAGATCTCGATAGTGTGTCTTGTTCTTTTATGCCTGTCTGGGTGGGGCTGTCCTGCTGTGGGTGTGCCTGGTTGTGGTCGTGCGTGTGTGCGTGCGGCTGGTCGGGTGTGCGT
>NZ_QYRR01000012.1:0-41013 GCF_003591215.1 Actinomyces sp. 2119 | reverse complement strand
ACCCGCAGGCCGCGCCGACGAGAAGCTCCCCACCGCATACACCGTGCCACCCACAACCACCTGGTCCCACACCACACCATCAACCTGCACCGTCGGCAACGCATCCGCCGACACCGTGGCAGGCAGTCCGTCGGCACCCACCCCGGGCACCTCCGGATCCGCCCCGTCCTGAGGGTCCTCCTGCAGATCCTGCGCCGGGCCCCCCTCACCTGCCTGAGCCCCGTCCTCCTGGTCCTGCGGTGCCCCGGGAACAGGCCACGCACCCGGACCTGCATCCTGTGCAGGCGCCGCGTAAGTGGGTACAGCGGGTATGATGCAGGAGAGAAGCAGCGCCATCAGCACCACCATCAGCGCAGTAGCAGCGGTCGCAGACAAGGCCCGGGGTGAGGGGGTAGGGGGCACGGCTTCTCCGATCATGCTCGAGGAGGCGGGAAAGACCTGGAACAGGTCGGCACGCCGACAGGCCCTCCCCCAGCGCCTTGCGGCAGAGGGCCAGAGCGCGCCCGGGAACATTCTGAAACGTCAGCCTGTGACACAGGACCCGGCGTTCGGCCCGTACAGGATGGCAGGAGCACCCGGGGGATAGCAAACATGCTGACGGCTCTCCACAGCAGGGACACCAGGGCCGGAGATCTCGGTCCGCGGAGACCACCACGCCATCGGTAGGCTGACCGGGTCCTCGCCCTCGCCCGCCCGTGAAAGGCCACCGTGACCACGACATCCCACGCGCCCTCCCACCCCTGCGCCCACCGGAGCCACCGCGCAGCCGATCCGAACCGACTTCGTATCGCCATGCTGGGGACGCGCGGCGTCCCGGCGCGCTACGGCGGCTTCGAGACCGCCGTTGAGGAGGTTGGCGCACGCCTGGCAGAGCGAGGGCACCAGGTCCTCGTCTACTGTCGCAACCCCGAGCCCTCCACACCTCTGCCTCCGCTCTACCTGGGGATGCGCCTGGTTGAGCTCCCGGCCGTCAGAAGCCGCAGCCTGGAGACGCTGAGCCATACGGCCCTGTCAGCTGTCCACCTGCTACGACGCACCCGTCCGGACGCGGCCTTCGTCTTCAACTCCGCCAACGCCCCCTTCCTGCCGGCGCTACGAGCCGCCCGTGTCCCCGTGGCCACCCATGTCGACGGCCTGGAGTGGCAGCGAGGTAAGTGGGGCACCGCAGGCAGGCGCTACTACCGGGCTGCCGAGGCTGCTGCTGTCCGCTTCTCGGACGCCCTCATCGCTGATGCCCAGGGCATCGCCGACTACTACGCCCAGGAGTTCGCGGCACCCACCGACCTCATCTCCTACGGCGCCCCCGTGGTCAGGACGGACACCTCCCGCCTGGCGGAGCTCGGCCTGTCCCCCGGCTCCTTCCACCTGGTTGTCGCCCGCTTCGAGGTAGAGAACCATGTCGACCTCATTGTGGAGGGCTACGTGCGCTCTGCCGCCAGGCTGCCGCTCGTAGTCGTAGGCTCCGCCCCCTACGCCGATGCCTATACCGCCCGGATCAGGTCCCTGGCGGACTCACGGGTCCGCCTGCTGGGTAGCGTCTGGGACCAGGAACTGCTCGACGCCCTCTACTGCGGCGCACTGCTCTACCTCCACGGGCACTCCGTGGGCGGCACCAATCCCTCGCTGCTACGGGCTATCGGCGCCGCAGCGGCCGTAGACGCCTTCGACGTCGGCTTCAACCGGGAGGTCCTGGGAGACACCGGCCGTTACTGGCGCAGTCCCGAGGACGTCAGTGCTCTGGTTGCCTCCGCCGAGTCCGATCCCGGCGCCCAGGCTGATCGCGGTCAGGCCGCCCAGCGCCGCGCCCGCCTCTACGACTGGGACCATGTCGCCACCCTCTACGAGTCCCTGGCCCGCCGCCTGGCGGTGGGCGGCCCCGTGGCCAGGCGCCCCTCGGGTCGACGCACCGGAAGGACAAGCCTGTGAGCACGATCCTGGTCGCCCACCCCTCTCCGGACCTGTACGGCTCTGACCTCCAGCTTGTCGAGACAGTCCGTGGCCTCCTCGGTGCCGGGCACACGGTCAAGGTGGCTCTTCCCACCGACGGCCCTCTGCGCCCTGTCCTGCGCGCAGCCGGGGCACAGGTCGCCGTCACGCCCTTCACGGTGCTTCGCAAGGCCCTGCTCACGGCAGGGGGACTGACCTCGCTGGGACTTCACGCCGCGGGCGAGACCAGCCGCCTTCGCCGACTGGCACGCGCCAGCGGAGCCGACCTGGTCCTGACCAACACGGTGACGCTCCCGTGGTGGCCGCTGGCCGGACGTGCCGCAGGCCTACCGGTCCTGGCCCACGTCCACGAGGCGGAGAGCACCCAGCACCGGCTCATCCGCTCCGGTCTCAACGCCCCGCTCCTCGCGGCCTCCAGGATCGTGGTCAACTCCTCAGCGGCCCAGGAGACGCTCCTGTCGGTCCTGCCCCGGCTGGCCTCCCGGACCACCGTGGTGCACAACGGCGTGGCGGGCCCGCCCTCGCCCCCGGCACCGCTGCGTCGTCGCGGAGCCGACTCACCACTCCACGTTGTCATGGTGGGGCGGCTGTCTCCCCGCAAGGGCGTGGACGTGGTCCTAGAGGCGGTGGCCCTGCTGCGTCGCGGCAGCATGGACGCCTCCCTGACCGTGTGCGGTTCCGTCTTTCCCGGGTACGAGTGGTACGAGGAGGAACTGCGTCGGCGGGCTGCGCAGCAGGACCTGGCCGGGCACGTCCGCTTTCTCGGCTACGTCCACCCCACGTGGCCAGTGCTGGAGACGGCCGACGTAGTGGCCGTCCCCTCCCGGGCGGAGCCCTTTGGCAACACGGCGGTGGAGGCCATGCACGCGGGACGGCCGCTGGTGGCCTCCCGGGTACAGGGCCTGGCAGAGGTCGTCACTGACGGCGAGACCGGCCTCCTGGTCCCGCCCGAGGAACCGGCTGCGCTGGCTCAGGCCCTGGGCGACCTAGCGGCCCACCCCGGCAAGGCCGCCCGGCTGGCACAGCAAGCTGTCCAGGACGCCGCAGCACGCTTCTCTGTCGAGGGCTACCGCGCCACCATGGTCGACATCGTCGCCGAGACCCTGGCCGACAGGGATGCTCCCGCGTAGTTTGTCAGGCGATAGCCTGGCAGCCAGAGAAACGGGGTATCAGTCGAGTGAGACGCTCCCAATGTCGTGGTGGTACGGGTTACGGTGGGGTTCATGCAACCCACCGGGTAAGGACGCCGGTGGTCCCGGCGGCCCGGGGACGGGACCGTAACGCCCAGGTACCGGCGGGGCCGTCTCCGTCGGCAGGAACCCCGCCCTGTCGGCACGGGTGGAGGCCCGGACTCCGACCACGGTGGCACGGCTTCGGCCCTCGGCTACCGACGTGCTCGCCCCGGGCAGGCCCGACGGACAGAGGACGCTGGCACGGAAGACCGTGGCCGTAGCGCCCACCAGCCCGGCACTCCAGGGCGCCCGGTACCAGGACCCCGGTAAAGGCGTTCTTCCACACCACCCCCACCAGCAGGTGCGCAGACAGCAGGCTCTCGCAGAAGTCCCCCACCCGCGCACCTAGATCGCCGTCTGGGAGTCCGCTCTCCGTGCGGGCCTCAGCGGGTCCACCGCACCTCCCAGGCTCAGGTCCACCTGTCCTTCCAGGGGCTGTCCGGGGCGCTCGAAGGGGACCAGGCCGTCGCACAGGAGCACCGCCATCTCGACAAAACTGGAGTGCGCGGCCCCGACAAGGTGCTGTGCGCTGGCGAGCAGGTAGAGGTCCGCCACCGCGGAGCGCACACCCTGGGTCGTGTTGTAGCCGCCCTTTCCCTCCAGGGCCAGGCACCCGTCGAACTCCTCCATGAGCCTGTCCTGCCCCTCCCTGGTGTCACAGGACAGGAAGAAGGCCGCCTCCGGGTGCTCGGATCGGATCTGGTGCATCCGCTGCACGAACCACTCCAAGGGCGAGGAGCACAGGGTACGGGTGTGAGACACGCGGTGAGTACGTACCTGGACCCCGACGTAGGGACGTCCCCGAAGGTGGGTGTCGTAAAAGGAACGCACCACCTCAGCCACAGGATCGACCGGCGTGAGCTCGCGCAGGTAGTACCCCCAGGGCCGTGGGACGGAAGCACCGCCCCATCCGGCCGCGCGGGCCGCGTCATCTGCCTGACCCTGCCAGCCGGGATCCTCCCACGTCACCGGCAGGCCGTGGGACCGGATCTGCCACAGGTGCTCGCGTCGTAGTTCGGGTCCCAGAAGGACGTCTGAAGGCGGCCGGAACGGGGCGCGGACAGCCAGCACCGCTGAGACCAGGCGAGGAACCCTCCGCCCTGCCCTGAACACCCACAGGTCCTCCATACGTGGTCCGAAGGACTTCCCGGTGCTCCACACGTAGTACAGGTCGCGCTCTTCTGCCTCAGCCAGGGCCTGGGCCGACAACAGGGCACGGACACGGTTGCCCAGCCCGTCAAGGCGGCCGGTGCGGACCAGAAGCGCCTGGCGACCAGTCAAAAGCGGCATAGTACCTCCTGGCTCCCTGCCTGCCGGGGCGAGAGCAGCCCCTGTGCCGAGTACGCCCGGTGCACTCGGTGCACCCAGCGGGAGCGGCCCCGCCCGGGCGCGCAGTCCAGGTTCTCCCGCATGAAGTCACTCACCCGATGTCACCCACCGGCTACAGCCGTCTCATTTCAAGGTACCACTTGGGCAGGGCCAGAAGGACGTAGGCGCCATACCCCACAAGCATCAGGCCGTAGACCCAGACAAAGACCACGGGTGTGAACCGGGTCGCCAGGACCAGGCACAAGAGCCCGTAGTCAGTAGGTACTGACAGCACAGACTTGAGCATGCCAGCTCGTCCCTCATCGCGGGCCAGAGGCGTCCCCCCGTGGTAGCGCAGCTGGTAGGTGAGGATGTAGCTGAAGAAGTGGACGTTTTGGACCGCCCCGAAAGCTAGGGGCACGAGCAGCAGCGTGTCGGGCAGCCCGGAGAACCGGTAGAGGCCTACCGCAACCGCTCCGTGGATAGTCGCAAGCTTGACCGCGTCAGCGACGTGGTCAAGCCACTCACCCGCCTTGGAGCCCCCGTGGCGCAGGCGGGCCAGCTGGCCGTCTGCGGAGTCCAGGGCGTAGCCGAGCATGAGCAGCAGGGAGGTGGCCACTGCCGCCACCACTGTGGGCCGCCACAGGGCGATCAGCAGTATCCCTGCGGCCGTACACAGGCCGGACAGACAGGTAACCTGGTCCGGCGTCATTCCCAGACGGTGGGCGATAGCCGCCAGGACTCGCCCGACTGGGCGGTTGACAAGCCGGGAGTACAGGGGTGCCCCCGCTCTGGACTTCTGCGCAGCAGACAGAGCGCGAATATTGTCAGCGACGCTCGTCGTGGTCATGGTGGCTCTCCTCGGATGGTGACACTACAGGCTGGTCCCCGACAGGGTCAGGAACAGCACCGGGCTCCTTGGGATCATGCTCACCCACGTCATCACCCGCAGCCCTGGAGGCGCCTACGACGTGGGGGCCGTCCAAGGCACCGTCGGAGCCGGACCAGCCTGCCCGTCGACGGCGAAGGTCGCGACGCACCCACCAGGCGTAGGGAAGGATCTGGCACAGGACCACCGAGACGAGGGAGCCGACGATAGGACCTGCCGCACCCATCGGTGTGATGAGCAGCCAGGACAGGGCAAGGTTGACAGGGACAAGCACCAGGACCGGCCCTACCTGGAACTGGAGGCCCCGAGGGTCAGTCATGTACATGCCCAGGGGCTGCTTGGCCGCCTCGACGGCGACATAGAGGACATAGGCACCCACAAGCACCACCGGCAGCGCGATCTCGCCGTCCGACAGGACCCGGGCGGCCCAGGGGGTAGCGCCGGCCAGCAGCAGGGCGGCCAGCAGGCCCGCCCCTGCGAAGGCGGCCGCGGGCCTGAAGGGGCTCTCGGTGCGCCGGTCCGCTCGTGCCCTGGCGAACAGCGGCCACATAGCCACACCAGTGACCATGACCGTCTGGGTCAAGAGGTTGAACAAGGTCGCAGCCAGGTTGTACTGGGCCAGGGCGTCAGGAGCCCCCAGGTGGGACAGGAGGAGGCGGTCGGTCTGGAAGGCGAGCGGGATCACCAGGGACTGCACCAGCTGAGGCCCCGCCGTACCGCGGATGCTGACACCCCTGACGCTGCGCACACGGGGCACGTCACGCACCGCCTCGCGCAGCAGCGGACTGGTAGCACGCCAGGCCACGACGACGCAGATGACCGAGACCAGGACGTTGGCGAGGTAGGAGTAGACCGACACCGCGTTGCCTGCTCCGGTACGAGTCACCACCGCCGCCAGCAGCATACAGGTCATGGCAGGCGATACCACGCCCTGGCTGATGACCTGGGTCGCCGAGCGGCCCAGGCCGATGACGACACGCTGCCCCACGGACAGCGGAAGGGCCGCCGCGTAGACCAGGAGGCAGAGGGTCGCCGTCCTACCGCCTCCCTCCATGAGCCGCGCCCCCAGGAGGGAAGGCCACAGCCCCAGGAGACCGACAACCACGCCCGCTGTGGCAATCACCAGGGCCGAGCACAGCAGGACCCGGATCGCGGTGGTGATGGTACGTCGTACCAGCGAGTCCCGGGCAGGGTCCGCCGAGCCCGCCACGGCGTTGAGGATCACCGCCCCGATCCCCAGGTCAGTGAAGGGCATGAGGTTGGGGAACGTAGCCAGCAGACCGTACTGGGCATAGGCATCGGTACCAAAGTGCCCGATGATGAGACGGGTGTTGACCAGACCGAACAGTCCCGAGACACCCATCACTACCACCTTGGCCACAGCAGTGCGGCCGACGGAGGACCAGGTGCCGCGCCCCGCAGGACGCCCGCCCCGCGAAGGCACACCCCGGTCAGCAGCCGCCTCCCGCCCGCCCGGCCCCGCAGCTGCGACGGCGCCAGGGAACCTCATCCTCATGCTCCTCAGCTCATCCTCCTCGGCTCGTAGTCACTGGCGCAGCACGCTCCGTCCCGGGCGGCCGACCACCGGGTAGATGATTGCCCAGCCGAGGCTCTGACGCGAGCCGAGATCTCCACGCGGACCTTCCGCCCACAGGCCGACAAGATCCGGGATAAAGATCAGCCTAAGGGCATTTTCTTTATCAACCCGTGATTTTCTCAACGTGATGCCGCGGCGCTTGGAGGGCGCACGCAAAACGGCTCAGTCTCAGCGTTCCGAAGGATCCTGAACACTTCCTGAGCACTCCCTCCCCGCATGGTGCAAACGGGGCTGCCGTTGCGGAGCCGAGACTTCGTGTAGCATTTTAATATCCGACAATCTTGAGAACGCCGCTGCGATCTTTGCCACTTGCCACATAATCCGCCACAGATATCAGTAGCATTCATGAAATCACGGGGACGACAGGCTCCCCAGCCGACCCGCCTCTGCCCCTACACAGACCCTCACGGAGCCCGCCTTGACCACCTCCTCCTTGACGCTGCCGCTGCCGGAGCAGCGCCAGCCACCCTCGTCGGGGCATGACACCGCCGCCATTCCTGCGCCGCGCAGCCCCTGGGCCCGCGTACGCGCGGACCTGATGACCTGGCTAGTCCTCAACGACCTGTTTGCCGTCGCCCTGCCCGCCTGGGTCGTCGCGGGTGTCCGACGCCCCGAGGCAGCACTAGCCGTCGCCCTGACCGGGCTGCTCATGATCGTCACCGCCTGGCTCCTAGGCGCCCTGGGGATGGACACGATCGAGCAGGGCAGCCCGTCAACGGGCCACCTCTTCACAGCAGGGCTGGCAACTGTCCCTGCAGCCGCCCTCCTGGCAGGCATGCCGGTCGCGGAACTGCTGGCGGGCACCTCCTCGACCGCGACTCCCACCGAGACAGCCGTGTTCATGGGACTCGCGGTCCAGGTTATCCTGGCCATGGCCGGGCGTCAGGTCGAGTCCGCGTGGCTGCGCCGACGCCGCCTGGAGGGCTACGGCCTGCGCCGTACCCTCGTCATCATGGGCCCCGGGGCACAGCCGATGCTCACCCACCTGCGCAGGCACCCGATGGACGGGTTCCTCATCGTGGGCTACCTGTCCTCCGGCCAGGAGGCCTCGGCACACTCAGCGACACCGGTCCGCAGCGCCCAGCACATCGCCTCGGTGGTCCGGGCCGAGCAGATCGACGTGGTCATGACGGTCGGATCGGTCCTGCCTGAGGACCTGGTCACGGTCATGCGCGGCCTGGAGTCCACCCAGACCCGCCTCATCGTGGCCCCCGGCCTGCAGGACGTCGTCCCGGGGCGCATGAGCAGCCTGTCCATCACCAACGGCTGGACCGGAGTCATCGCCGTGAGGACGCGTCGTACACGCGCGCTGGGCAAGTCGCTGTTCGACCGGCTGGTGGGCTCCCTGCTGCTTCTGGCAGCCTCGCCCCTGCTGCTGGTGACCGCCCTCGCCGTACGCCTGGACTCCGCCGGCCCGGCGTTCTACGCCCAGGAGCGCGTGGGCCGGGAGGGCGTCCCCTTCACCATGTGGAAGTTCCGCTCCATGTACTCCGACGCCGACCAGCGTCGCGACTTCGTGGTCAGCACAGGCGGTGACGCAGGCAACGAGGTCATGTTCAAGGACAGGCAGGACCCGCGTATCACCCGTGTGGGACGGACTATTCGGCGCCTGTCTATCGACGAGCTGCCCCAGCTGCTCAACGTGGTGCGCGGTGAGATGAGCCTGGTGGGACCCCGTCCCGCACTCCCCCACGAGGTCGAGCAGTACGATGCTGAGGCGCGCCGACGGCTCCTGGTCAAGCCTGGCATGACCGGGCTGTGGCAGGTCTCCGGGCGCTCTGACCTGTCCTGGGCCTCCACCGTGGCACTGGACAGGCACTACGTCGACAACCGTGGCGGGGCGCTGGACGCGAGGATCCTCGCTGGCACGCTGCGCGCCGTCATCGGCGGGAAGGGAGCCTACTGATGCGCGTGGGATACGTCCCCGGCGGGTTCGACATGCTGCACGTGGGGCACCTCAACATCCTGAAGGAGGCTGCCCAGCGCTGCGACCGCCTCATCGCGGGCGTGGCCACCGACGAGTCGCTGGAACGGATGAAGGGACGGCCTCCCATCGTGCCCCTGACGGAACGGATGGCCATGGTCGCCGCGATGCGCATGGTCGACGCCGTGGTCGCCGACTACGACCAGGACAAGCGCCTAGCCTGGCACCGCACCCCCTTCACCATCCTGTTCAAGGGGACGGACTGGCAGGGCACGGACAAGGGCCTACGCCTTGAGGAGGAGATGGCGGAGGTCGG
Organism: Actinomyces sp. 2119; assembly: GCF_003591215.1. Lineage (NCBI taxonomy): Bacteria > Bacillati > Actinomycetota > Actinomycetes > Actinomycetales > Actinomycetaceae > Actinomyces > Actinomyces sp. 2119. Next base: position 31,800 of record NZ_QYRR01000012.1, on the reverse strand, counting down.
CGCCCGCGTCGTCTACCTGCCCTACACCCCCACCACCTCCTCAACGATGCTGCGGCGCACTCTGCTCCAGGAGGTCGCCTCCCACAGCCACCAAGGGGTTCAGTGAGCTCAGCAGACCCGGTTCCCGACCCCGTTCCCCCTGCCCCCGAGAGCCCCGGCCCCGCCACCAGCGACCTCACGGCCCGCAGCAGCCGCAGGGCAGCGGGCAGTCCCCGAGCCCGGCTCGGACGGCTGGGGCCGCACCTGCCCACCCCCCGCCGCCTACCCGGACCGCGTCGTCTCCGTGGCCTCCCTGGCACAACCCGACGGCTGGCCCACTGGCTCCTGGCGCGCCAGCGGCTGTCCGCCCTGACAGCGCTGCTGTGCCTCACCGTCCTGGTCGCGGCTGCCTGGCTGCACGAGGGCCTAGCCCAGGCAGACCTGCGCCTGCACGACGGAGGAGTCTGGGTGACCTCCGCCTCCGATCACCTGGTAGCCCGCCTCAACTACCCGTCACGGGAGGTGGACGGGGCGATCCGCACCACCTCAGCCTCCTTCGATGTCACCCAGGACGCCGCAGACGTCCTGGTACCCAATACCGCCGACAGCTCAGTCGCCGCCGTGGACGTGGCCCAGGTCACTCTCTCTGAGCACACCCAGCTCTCCCAGTCGGACGCCGTCCTCCAGGGAGGCGACCGGGTGGTCGCCGTCAACAGTGCCGAGGGCACCATCCGGGCCACCACGGTTGACGCGGTCGGGTCCCTGGCGGCAGTGTCCCCGCTCATCAGCAGCATGCCTGCCGTCACCGCAGTCGCGGGCCAGGACGGGTCGATCCACGCGGTCTCGGCCACGACCGGTTCCCTGGTCTCCCTGCCGGCCACCGCCGACGGCTGGGAGACGGCTGCCGCCACCTCCCTCTCCCTCACCCCCGGGACCGACCTGGCGGTCACGGCGGTCGGGGACCAGCCCGTGGTCCTGGAAAGGGGCACCGGCGTCCTCCACCTGCCCGAGGCAGGCACCACGGACCTGGGCCAGCCCGGACTGACCCTGCAGCAGGCCGGGCCGTCGGCGGACTCGGTCCTGGTCGCCTCCCGGACCGCCCTGATCTCCGTGCCCCTAGACGGGGGCGAGGTGACCGAGATACCTGCCAGCTCCAGTTCCTCCGACCAGGACAGCGAGGACGCCCCGGCCGGCACGCCGCCAGAGGGCGTCGCCGCCCAGCCGGTACGCCTGGGACGCTGCGTCTACGCCGCCTGGTCCGGGTCAGGCCAGTTCGTCCGGGAGTGCTCAGGGATCACCGGCGGAAACGAGACCCTCCACGATGAGTCCCTGGCCACGTCCTCCGCCCCGGTGTTCCGGGTCAACCGCGACGCCATCGTGCTCAACGACCTGGAGACCGGCACCGTGTGGCTTCCGGACGAGGAACTGGTCCTGCTTGACGACTGGACCGACGTCACGGCCCAGACCGACGACTCCTCCGACGTCCAGGACGACTCCGCCGACACCTCCGAGGCCCAGTCCCCCCCGGAACGCACCGAGGAGAACCACGCGCCCGAGGCCAGTGACGACACCTTCGGGGCCAGACCCGGGCGCTCCACGCTGCTACCTGTCCTCGCCAACGACTCCGACCCTGACGGAGACGTCCTCACCGCTACGCCGCTGGACGCCGGGGGGACCGTCACAGCCGCACCCGCCCAGGGCGGGCTCGCCCTGACCATCGAGGTACCCTCCGATGCCACCGGCACCTACTCCGTCCCCTACACGGCTGACGACGGGCGGGGAATGAGCGACTCCGCCGTGGCTACGGTGGAGGTCCACGGGCCAGAGGTCAACGAGGCACCCGAGCAGACCACCGTCCCTAGCCTGACCGTCACGGAAGGAGCCGCTGGCTCCCTGGGCGTCCTGGGCAGCTGGATCGACCCCGACGGGGACGACCTCTACCTTGTCTCCGCCCACGGCGAGGGCCTGGACGTCAGGGCCTCCAGCGAGGGCACCGTCACCGTGAGGGAGATGGGCGTCGGCGCGGGGACCAGGGAGATGACCGTCGTGGTCTCCGACGGCCAGGAGACCAGCACCGGGACCGTGTCCGTGGACGTCAGGACCACAGAGACGACCCCTCCTGTGACCAGTGCCGACCACGTGCGTGTCGTAGCCGGCTCGCGGGTCGTGGTCTCCCCGCTGGACAATGACACCTCCCCCTCCGGCACGCCGCTGCACCTGGCCGACGTCCAGGACGCGCCGACCGGTACCGAGGTCTCGGTGGACCAGCAGGCAGGCGTGTTTACCTTCGCCACCGACTCCTCCCAGACCTCCGACCAGGACCAGACCCTCTACCTGACCTACGACGTCATGGACGGGGCAGGCACCTCCCAGGGAATCGTACGCATCGACGTCGTAGCCCGGGCCGAGGCGACCGTGCCCCCGCAGGTGGAGGACGACACCGCGCTCCTGGCTGACTCAGGCACGACAACCCTCGACCCGCTGTCCAACGACTTTGACCCCTCCGGAGGCATCCTGGTGCTGCAGTCCGTGAGCGCCCCTGCCGACTCCGGAGTCACGGTCACAGTCGTGGAGCACTCCCTGCTGCAGTTCTCCGCTGCGGGTCCGGTTCCTCCCAGTACGTCTGTGGAGTACACCGTCACCAACGGGACGGCCACCACTACCGGGACCGTCTCAGTCATTCCCGTCGCCTCAACCGACCCACAGCCTCCTGTGGTCGGGGATGACACCGCGGTCGTGCGCGCCGGAGACGTGGTCAGCATCCCTGTCTTGGACAACGACTCCTCGCCCTCAGGTCTGGCCCTGTCCGTCTCCTCCGAGCTCGGCCTGGCAGGGCAGGACCTGGGAACAGCCTGGGTCAGTCAGGACACGGTGCGCTTCCGTGCTGACGAGCAGGCGGGGCGGACCACTCTGTCCTACACGACAACCGACGCCCACGGCCAGGCGACCCCGGGCGCCGTCACCATTGAGGTCCGCCCCCGTGACGACGACACGAACTCAGCTCCCTCGCCACGAGGACTGGAGGCCCGTACGGTCTCCACGTCCCCGGCAGCCGTCACCGTTCCCCTGGACGGCATCGACCCCGACGGTGACTCCGTGAGCCTGGTCGGCCTGGACCAGGCGCCGTCCCTGGGAACGGTGGACGTGTCCTCCACGTGGCTGACCTACACCCCCCTGGAGGACGCGACCGGGACGGACACCTTCACCTACGTCGTCGAGGACCGCCTCGGCGCCCAGGCCACAGCCACGGTCCGCGTCGGGGTCGCTGCTGCCACCGAGACCAACACCGCCCCTGTCGCTACTGACGACCTGGTTATCGCCCAGCCCGGGAGGACTGTGGCCGTCGACGTCCTGTCCAACGACCTGGACGCTGACGGTGACGTCCTCTCCCTGGAGGGAACCCCCACCCCCTCCGACCCTGCTCTCGGGGTGTCCACCCGTGGCGGTCGGCTCGTCGCCGACCTGCCTCAGGAGGAGGCGATCTACTCTGTCACCTACACGGTGTCCGACGGTCGGGGTGGCCTGGACACGGGCACCGTCACGGTCCAGGTCTCCCCGCAGGCGCCTCTGGCCAGCCCGGTGGGGGTTGACGACTACGTCACCGTCGACCAGGTGGACGCCCAGGGAGTGGTCACCGTCCCGGTGCTCGACAACGACCTCGACGCCGACGGCTCTCCCTGGGACCTGACCCTGAGCACTGACGAGCCTGACGTCCAGGTCAGCGAGGACTCAATCACCCTGACCGTAGGCGAGGAGCCTCGACTGGTGCTCTACACCGTCACCGACGCCGACGGGCTCACCGGCAACGCGGTCGTCGTGGTGCCGTCACGCTCCGCCCTGCGCCCCCGCCTGGACGCCGCCTCGGTGCCAGTCCACGTCCCGGCCGGCACACCTACCGACATACCCCTGTCCTCCCACGTCCTGACACGCGCAGGCACCTCCGCAGTGGTTACTGACCCCTCCACGGTCCACACCGGCGCCGGGACCCAGGAGGCGACCCTGGTAGACAACGGCAGCGTGCTGCGACTCACCCCGGACGACGGCTTCACCGGTCGAACCTCGGTCACCCTGACCGTCGCCGACGGAACCAGCCCCGAGGCACTGAGCGCGACCCTCACCCTGCCGGTCACCGTGGACGCCACGAGCAACACCCCTCCCGTGCTCACCCCGACGGAGGTCACCGCGGCCCCCGGCGAGGAGCCGGTGGCCGTGGACCTCACGAGCATGACGACGGACCCCGACGAGACGGACACACTTAGCTTCTCCGTGGGCAGCGCGCCCCCGGGCTTCGAGGCGTCGCTGAGCGGCTCCGTCCTGTCAGTCAGCGCTCTGGCCGGGACAGCCGAGGGTACGGCAGGCAGCGTGGAGGTCACCGTCTCCGACGGCGTCAACGACCCTGTGACCAGCACGCTGCCCCTGCGTGTCGGGGGCTCGACACGCCCTCTGATGACGACCGTGCCCGCCTCCCTCGACTCCGACGGCTCTCCCGTGAGCGTGGACGTCGCCACCTTGGTGACGAACCCGTTCCCGGACGAGCCCGTCACGCTCAGCGGCACCCCCCAGGTGGACTCGGGGCAGGGCAGCGTCTCCGTCTCCGGGACCACTGTGACCATCTCCCCGGCCACAGGCTTCCACGGCCGCCTGAGCGTCTCCTACCGTGTCACTGACGCCACTGGCTCCCCGGACCGTGAGGTAAGCGGGACCGTCCTCGTCACGGTAGCCGCCGCACCCGAGGCACCGACCGCGGTACGTGCCGAGGCCACCGGTGCCACCGCCATGACGGTGCACTGGTCCCCGGGCGCGGACAACGGCTCCCCGGTCACCGGCTACACGCTCACCGAGGTGGGTGGGGCCGGGCAGTGGAGCTGCTCGGGGTCCCCCTGCCAGGCCACCGGGCTGACACCGGGCAGGAGCTACTCCTTCCAGGTGGTGGCCACCAGCGCCGTCGGTGACTCCGCGCCCTCCTCGCCCTCGCCCCCGGAGGTCTTCAGCGTCGCTGCTGACGTCCCGGCCGCCCCCGTGCTGTCGGCGGGGCAGGGGGAGCTGACGGTGTCCTGGAGCGCCGTGGCGCCGATCGAGGGGGCCACCATGAGCTACGAGGTGCGCCTGAGCGACGGTACTACCCACACCACACAGGCAACGTCCCTAACCCTGCGGGCGCCGTCAGTCTCGGCGGGCACCGCCTACACGGCGACGGTGCGCGCCGTCCCCTCCACGGGCGAGCCCTCGGCCTACTCCAGCCCCTCTGCTTCAGCCACGCCCTACGGCGCCCCGGGCGCCCCAGGGACGCCCCAGGTCAGGGCCAGCGGCAGCTCACTGACAGTCTCATGGAGCCCCGCAGCCGCCAACGGCAGTCCCGTGCGCTACACCGTCCGGTACTCCGGTCCTGACGGCAGCGGCAGCAAGGACGTCGGCTCCTCGACCTCCTACACCGTGAACGCCACCTCGGGCACCTGGTCCTTCACCGTCGTGGCCAGCAACGACGCGGGATCCACCGCCTCCTCGTCCACCGAGTACACCCACAGGACCGAGCCCCTGGCTCCCTCCGCCCCCTCCGCGCAGGCCACCGGCTCCAACGGCCGGATTCAGGTCAGCGCCTCGGCACGCGCCGGCAACGGCTGGGGGGCCTCCGACCTGACCGTCCAGTACTCGGTCGACCAGGTCACCTGGACCTCCAGCACCACCATCTCAGGCCTGACAGACGGACGCGGCTACACCGTCTACGCCAGGGTCGTCAGCAGCGACCAGCGGACCTCCTCAGTGGTCTCCGGGGCCTCTGTAACCCCGTACGGCCCGCCCGGTAGGCCCGCCATCAGCTGCTCCCCGGGCCGCAGCGACCAGGTGGAGTGCACCTGGAGCGCAGGTGCCTCCGGCGGCCTGCCCAACACCTACCAGCGCAGGTGGCGGGCCGACGATGACGACGACTGGGAGGGTCCGGTCTCCCTGGGATCGGGCGAGCGCTTCAGCTTCGCCGCTGACGACGACGACGCGCAGGCCTGCGTACGCGCCCGCAACAGCGCGGGCCAGTACTCGGACTGGGCCTGCGACGAGGTAGACATGTAGGACGCGTGCTGTGCCGTGACCTAGCAGCAGGCAGCCCCACGGCCCGGGCCTGCCTGCTGCCGCCCCGCCCGTCCCTGCCCGAGGAAAGCCTGCAGGAAGTCATGAGGAGGACTGTCTATGCCCCTGAGTCAGGAGAACGCGACCTGGTTCGCCGAGGCCTTCTCCACGATCGTCAGCAACGTCGGGCAGGCCCTCCTCGGCAAGGAGGAGGTCATACGCCTGGCGCTGACGGCCATGCTCGCTGAGGGGCACCTCCTGCTGGAGGACGCCCCCGGAACCGGTAAGACAGCACTGGCACGCGCCCTGGCGGCCTCCGTGCAGGGCACGAGCTCGCGTATCCAGTTCACCCCGGACCTGCTGCCCAGCGACATCACCGGCGTGACGGTCTTTGACCAGGCCAACAGCTCCTGGCAGTTCCACCCCGGCCCTGTCTTCTCCTCGATCGTCCTGGCCGACGAGATCAACCGGGCCAGTCCCAAGACCCAGTCCGCGCTGCTGGAGGTCATGGAGGAGTCCACGGTGACCGTGGACGGCACCCGCCATGAGGTCGGACGGCCCTTTATGGTGATCGCCACCCAGAACCCCGTGGAGCAGGCAGGCACCTACCGGCTGCCCGAGGCCCAGTTGGACCGCTTCCTGCTCAAGACCTCCGTCGGCTACCCGGCCCGGGAGGCACTGACCCAGATTCTGGCAGGCTCAGCCAGACCTGACCGCTCCCGGGACCTGGCACCGGTCGTGGCCTCCTCCGTCGTGGCCTCCATGGCGGACCTAGCGGCAGCCAACCACGTGGAGGGGTCAGTCCTGGACTACATCAGCGCCCTGGTCGAGGCCACGCGCCAGGCTGAGGAGACCCGTATGGGCGTGTCCACCCGAGGCGCCATCAGCATGACGCGTGCAGCACGGGTGTGGGCGGCAGCCCAGGGCCGCACCTTCGTCCTGCCCGACGACGTCAAGGACCTGGCCCACGTCGTGTGGGACCACCGCCTGGTCATGGACCCCGACGCGGAGTTCACTGGCGCCACCGCTGCGGGAGTCCTCACCTCGGTGCTGTCGTCAGTGCCCGCACCCACGCGACGCTCGTGACAGCGGCCCCCTCTCCCGGACCCGGCAGCCCTGCTGGCACCACACCCTCCTCCGTCCCGACCAGTAGGCCCCAGGACCCCAGACCGCGCCTGCCTGTCACGTCTGTCCTGAGGACACCGGCCCGTCACCTCTCCAGACTCCTGGGTGTCCTCAGCCCAGTCGGCTGGGCGTGCCTGGCAGTGCTGGCCTGCTGCCTTCTTCTAGGAGCCCACCCGGGCTGGCAGGAGGCCTGGGGGGCCGCAGCCGTCCTGGGCGCAGTCGTCCTGAGCGCCGGGCTGTGGCTGCTCCCCCGCGGGAGCCACAGCGTCACACACTCCTTGCTGGACCCCTATGTCACGGTCGACGACTATGCCCTCGTGCGCGTGACCGTGACCAGCACACGCTCCCGCCCTCTCCTGCCCACCCGTATGGAGATGCCCGTGGGCGCGGGCAGAGCCGTGTTCGTGGTCCCCGTCCTGCCTCCGGGAGGCAGCCACGACAGGGGATTCGTCCTTCCGACCCGGCGTCGTGGAGTCGTGGTCGTGGGACCGGTGGTATCGGTGGCCCGCGACCCGGTGGGCCTGCTCCACCTGGAGCGCACCCGCACCACAGCCCAGACGGTCCACATCCACCCTCGCACGCTGCGTCTGGGAGCGGTCCTGCACGGGACGCTGCGAGACATTGAGGGTGCGGTCACTCAGGACCTGTCCAGCTCCGACGTCTCCTTCCACGCTCTGCGCGACTACGTCGCCGGAGACGACCGGCGCCACGTCCACTGGCCTACCACGGCGAGGACCGGCCGCCTCATGGTGCGACAGTTCGAGGAGACCCGCAGGTCCAGCCTCCTGGTCCTGCTGTCAGTCCGGGCGCAGGACTACGCGGGCGAGGAGGACTTTGAGACGGCGGTGTCAGTGGCCTGCTCCCTGGCGGTCGACGGCCTCAGGGACGGCAGGCAGGTCCGTCTACTCACTCAGGACACCTCCCTGCCCACAGCCTCGCCGCTGCGGCTGCTGGACGCCTCCTGCCTCCTGGAGACGCACGAGGCGACGGGAACTTGTGACGACCTGGCCAGGCATGGCTACGCCACCTCCCCCGAAGCCTCTGTCGTGGTTCTAGTCACTGGTCAGGAGACCTCACGGGCCGTCCTGGCCGCAGCCCGCTCCCTGGTCCCTCCCTCGGTGTCCATGCTGGCGCTGCGCACCGGGCAGCGCCAGCTGTCCAGGCTGCACGCAGGAGACCTTCCAGTAGTGGACCTCGACCGGCTCGAGCAGCTCCCCACTGCGCTGAGGAAGGCGGCATGAGCCCGCTACTCGCCCCGCGTGACACGACGCGCGAGGAGGAGACGACGCCTTCCGCACGCAGGCTCCCCCTGCTACCGGCCCCCTCCTCCTCACGGCGACCTCTGCCCAACCGCCGCTTCCAGGACCTCCAGACAGGGCCCGAGCCCCCCGGGCGCGCGACAGCCGTGCTGGAGGTGCTGCTGGCCACCGCGCTCCTGGCAGTGGGTTCCCTTCCCTTCCTGCCCGTCTTCGGCGGGGCCTCGGGCTACCTGGCTGCCCTGTACGGACTCGGAGCAGGGACCGCCACCGTCCTGGCCTGCTCCGCCCTGCGACTCACGGCGCTGCCGACCATGGCAGCCCTGGCGGTCGTCCACGTCGTCGTGGCCCCGTGGCTGCTGCCCGACGTCGGCACCGGGCGCGAGGCGGTCCTCAACGTCGTGACGGCAAGCGTGACCGTGTGGCGAGACTCCCTGAGTCTGCCGCTGCCCCTGGGCTCCTTCACAGCAATGACCGTCCTGCCCTGGCTGACCTGTCTGAGCCTCTCCGGGCTGTCCACCCGTCTGCTCCTGTCCGGCCGCGACGTCCTCGCAGGACCGGTCGCCATGGTGGTACCGCTGGTCGCGATCGCCTGGGGCGGGCACTCCCCGGTCGCCCCCAGGCTGCTGGGTCCCGCCCTGGCAGCCGGGCTTCTCCTGCTGTGGTCAGCAGCCTCCCTGAGACGCCGCCGCCTGCGCGTGGAAGAGGCCCTCAGCGACACCACCGGCTCCGGCCGTCCCGACGGCGCCCCCTCCGCCCCGGCCCCCGTGGCCATGTCCAGGGCCACCCGCCGCGGGGCGGCCCTGGCGGTGACGACAACCGTGAGCGCCCTCAGCCTGGTCCTTGTCGTCAACCCCGTGGCCCCTACGGCACGGACGGTCCTGCGCGATGTCCTCGAACCTCCCCTGAGCCTCAGCGAGTACGCCACCCCCCTGTCCCTGGTGCGCAGCATCGAGACAGACCTGGCAGACACCGAGCTCCTGACCCTGTCAGGAGCCCCGGAGGGCGTCCGTGTGCGTATCGCCGCCCTCGACTCCTACGACGGCCTGGCAGCCCGTATCGGGGAGAGCCCTGGGGGAGCGTCACGCTTTCAGCGCGTGGGCGCTCGAACCTCCCTCAGCGGCTCGGCACCGACACCCTACCCGGCACCGACCTCCCCGGGAGGGACCCAGGAGGTCACCCTGTCAGTTCGGGGATACTCCTTCCCCTGGGTTCCCACGGTGTCAGCCACGGAGCAGATCGAGGTCTCCGGCCCCCGCCAGGCTGAGCTCAGCGAGAGCCTGTACTACGACGCCTTCTCCGCCACCGGGGTGCTCACGGCCGGATTGGTCGAGGGCGACGTCCTGGCCGAGACGGTCCGCCCCTACGCCCCGCCATCCGAGAGCCAGATGAGCACGGACTCCCTGGCGCAGGTCTCCCTGGGACCGGTGGAGCAGGTCCCCTCCTCGGTCGTGGCGCTCGCGGCGGAGATCGTCGGCACCGCGTCCGACCCGCTGACCCAGGTGCGCGCCCTCCAGCAGCGACTGCGCACCAGCTACTACTCTGACGGATCCCAGAGCCCCTCCTCCCCCGGGCACGGCGCGGCACGGATCGCCTCCATGGTGGAGGCGGAGTCCCTGGTAGGTGACGACGAGCAGTACTCCGTCCTCATGATGCTCCTGTGCCGGTCCCTGGGAATTCCTGCCCGGGTCGTCATGGGATTCAACCCGTCCACGGACGGGGACGCCACGACGGTCACCGGGGCCGACATCAGCGCCTGGGTCGAGGTCCCCTTCGAGTCCCTGGGCTGGGTCGCCGTCGACGTCACCCCCGACCGCGACCAGGTCCCCCAGCAGCAGACGACGCAGAAGGTCTCCAACCCTGAGCCCCAGGTCCTCCAGCCCCCGCTGCCGGAGGAGGACCCCGCCGAGCTTCCCCCGTCCTACGAGGACCCTGACAACGACGGCTCGGAGGAGGAGCAGGACCCAGGACTGCCACGGGGTCTCCTCCTCGCGGCTGCCTCTGTCCTGGGGCTGGTAGCAGCGGCGGGAGCCGTCCTGGGATGGAAGGTCCTACGTCGGCTCAGACGCCGACGCCGGAGCGGCGTGGGCTCGGCCCTGGGCTCCTGGGAAGAGCTGGTGGACCGGGCGCGCGACCTGGGGAGCGCTCCTTCCTGGGGCGCGACCCGCCGGGAGACGGCCTACGAGCTCGACCCCCACTTTCCCCAGGCTGACCTGCCGACATTCGCCAACGCCGTGGACACCCAGGTGTTCGGCCCAGGCGATCCGACGTCGTACGCTCTAGGGGAGCTGTGGAGCTCCTGCGACGCGATCATCCGTGCTATGGGTGCGGACCGCTCGCGGCTGGGCAGGCTCCAGGCTCGGCTGTCCCTGCGGTCGCTCGTGCACCCGGCCGGACGGACTCCTCGTCGACGTCCCCTCAGGAGGTACCGATCATGACGACGAGCTCTCTGCCTTCCCGAGGTAGCCCGGACGACCCGCCCCTGCTGGCGCGCCCTGCCCCTGCGCGCGCACGTCTGGCGGCTGGAGCCATCGACGTGGCTGTCGACCTCAGCGCCGTGGTCCTGCTCAGCGTCCTGCTCCACCTGGCCGCGGGAAGGTCGCTTCCACTCAGCAGTATAGTGGCACTCGTCATAGTCATTGCGGCGCGCGGTCTTCTGCTAGCCCGTACCGGCTGGTCCCTGGGAGGCCGGGTCATGAGGGTACGTCTGGTTGACGCCAGGACCATGGCCCCCTCGCCCCTGGGCGTGTTCATTTACACCGACCTGACGGTCGTGGTCACCGCCGCGACCCTGGGTCTTGGCGTGATATTTCTCATTCGCTCAGTGAACGAGGACCCACAGCACCGTGGCTGGCACGACCGCATCTCAGGCCTGACAGCACTGTCCGTGCCCCGTACCCAAGCACAGCCAGCACCCGCGGATACCGACCAGCACACTGGCCACAGCGTGACGCCCCAGGCGGGCAGCGTGACGCCCCAGGCGGGCACAGAGCCGGGAGAACTAGCGGGGCAGGGAGCACCGTCGGAGGCAGCCTCCGACCGCCCCCTCTACCAGGCGCCCACACACCCGGGGGCGTCAGCCACTGCCAGGGCTGCCGCGTCCCCACCCAGCACGCTCACGACCACCCCCCCATCTGCGGGCCGTCTCAGCCCCCCGCGCGCCCGTCGGAGGCTGCGGCGGCTGGCACCGTTAGAGACCACCCCCTCCAGGGCTCTATCGGACGCACCCGCCAGCACAGGCGCGCCCACTGCGAACGACGTACCATCTTCGCCGATGGAAGAACCACCGCACAGGGCACAGTCCCGGTCGAACCAGTCACCAACCGCCTCAGCCACCAGCTCTCACAGTCCTTCTGCCGACCCCGGCGTAGAGCCGGCCAGCGGGGTGCACGCCGCGTACCAGCCGCGGAGGGAACCCAGCTTCCCCACGGGAGACCCTAGAGACCAAGCCACCCATGCCGCACAGCTCTCTAGCACCTCGGACACGACCAGGGCCGTGCCCGCCGACGGGCGCACGGCCCAGGCACTCATCGACTCAGTCCCCTGGTCCTCGGTCCCAACCGTGCTCGACTCCACCACGATGGACAGCCTTCCCGACACGGTCCGCACCGCTATCGCGGAGAGCCCGGCCGCCCCGGAGCACTCCTCCTCGGGGACCTCAGCGGGCTCAGCGATCAACCTTCTCGACCCCCAGGGAGTCCCGTCCCCCGCCGGTGCCGCGCCAGCCGCGCCCGTCTCCAGCGGGCAGTCCCCTGCCCCGGCTTCCCGGACGACGCAACAGCCCGTCGCACCTCCCACCATTGAGGTACCAGAACTGCGGGCCGCGCACCCGCCCGCGCCCGTCTCAGGCACCGCCTCGACGCCGCCCCAGGCCGCGCCCGGGGCGCCAGCCACGACCTCGCACGGCACACGTCACCACGGATCACTCAGCCCCTCACTGTCAGTACGCCTCGTCCCGCAGCTAGGTGGCGAGCCACTTGTCGTCGAGGAACCGACCGTCATCGGCCGTGACCCCGACAATATCTCTTCCTACCCCGGCGCAGAGCGCATCGCGCTGACGGACCCCACACGGTCGGTCTCCAAGACGCACGCCGCGATCTTTCCCCTGCTGGACGGTGTGTGGGTGACTGATCTGCATTCCACCAACGGCACCAAGGTGGAACGCAGGGACGGGTCCACCGTCCAGGCAGTTCCCGACGTAGCCCTGGCTGCGCACGAGGGAGAGACCGTGTTCTTCGGGCGCATCGGCTTCCGCGTCGAAGTCGCCAGCTAGACCGGCGCACAACACCGCGGAGCAGCGGAAGAGCAGCAGAGGCGTCGTAGGACAGCACAAGGCCCTGTTGTCGTCCTACGACGTCTCTGCTGCCTGGACCCGGCGCCCTGCAGTCCCGTCGGTCCAAGGTGCCTGTACTCTGGCAGCAGCACCTCAGGAGACGACACAGGCGGTAACGGCCGGGGACGCCTTTCCGTCCTGCCGCAGACTGGAGACCTCCACGCACGTCTGCCCGGGACGTGCCTCCACCACCACCGAGGTGTCCCTGGTGGACTCCACAGCGGTGTCCTCGTCCGGGACGATCTCCCGGACGAGGTAGCCACCACCCCATTCCTCGTACGGCGGGTCCCAGGAGAAGGTGACTGTGCCGTCTTTGTTGGCGGTTCCGCTCACGTCGGCAGGCGAGGGGACACCACTGCCCAGCGGGTCGGCGGCCCCAGCAGGCGGCGCTATCGTCTCGAAGGAGGCTGACTGCCCGCGGTTCTCCCGGTCCCGGGCGACCAGGACCACACCGACGACAACGGCGACAAGAACCACGGCCAGGACCAGCCCCACGACCGCGCGCAGCCTGCTCTCACGAGAGCGGCCGACAGGGCTGCCCGCCTCCCGGCGTCTCGCCGCGTGGGTCTGCCCGCCGACAGTCCCCGAGACGGCGCCGGGCTGTGCGACGTCGTCGGGATCCACCCGGACCGTCAGCCCGTCGCTCGTCCTGTGGACCTGGCTGAAGACCCCCATGTTGGTGGCTTCGTCGTCCTCCTCGGGACGGGGAGGACGTGCGGTCGCGGCATCGGCCTCCTGAAACAGGTCGACAGTCGTCACCGGCAGGTCAAGCTCGGCCTGGACCTGCTGGAGAGCACGCGCAAGGGCCAGGGCTGTGGGGTAACGGGCCTGCGGGCTCTTGTCCATCGCGACGGACAGGACCCGGTGCAGGGAAGGCGGGGCGTCCTGGCGCCCCAGGGGAGGCAACGGGTCCTTGACGATGCGCCGGGACAGCTCATAGACGTCGGGCACACCGCCGACCTCAAAGGGGCTGTGCCCGGTCAGCATGGCAAAGGTTGTCGCGCCGAGGGAGTAGACGTCAGAGGCGGGACTTGCCGACCTGATCCCGACCAGCTGCTCCGGTGGTGCCCAGGGCACACTCATCCCTCTGAGCTCCTCAGTCCCCCCCGGGCCGCTCATCACGGAGATCCCGAAGTCCGAGAGCACCGGACGCCGGTAGGTGGTGAACAGGATATTAGCGGGCTTGATATCACGGTGGACGATCCCGGCGCGGTGCGCGGTCTCCACCGCGCCCGCGACCTGGATAGCGGTTGACAGCGTCTCAGCGACGTTCAGGGCACCCTGACGCAGGATAGCCCCCAGCGTCGGAGGAGGGCAGTACTCCATCACCAGGAAGGGATGACCGTCGGCTGACACACCAGCACCGTAGATCGACAGGATAGCCGGGTGGGAGGAGACCCGGGCCATGAGGTTGGCCTCGGACTCGAAGCGGCTGGCGCTCCTGTCCGCCACGTCGGCGTTCATGACCTTGACGGCCACCTCACGACGCGGCATCTGCTGCTCAAAGAGGTAGACCGTCGAGTACCCCCCGGAGCCGAGGACACCTAGGTAGGTGAAGCCGGCAATAACGGGAGGCGTCGTCTCCTGGCCCAGCATCAGGGCAGGTTCGCAAAGGTGAGGACCTGCCCGTCGCCGACATCAAGCACGTCACCGCTGCGCAGCAGCACCGGGGCGGAGGAGGACAGGCGTACCGGGGCCTCCCCCTCTCTGACAAGGACAGTGCCGTTGCAGTTGCCCAGGTCCTGGGCGAGCACGCTCCAGGCATCGAGGTCAATGAGGACGTGGTTTCGCGAGACCAGCTGGTTGGGGCTGGGAACTGTCAGCACGCGTACCGGGACGTCACTGCTGGTGGGGACGTCTGCCGGCGCTGGGCTACGCCCCACCAGGACAGGACGGTCCAGGTCGATCGACTCCCCGGAGGAGGTGGTGAGGCGTCCCAGAGGTGGGCAGGCCACCGACTTGGCCGGACGGTTGAGGTCCGCGCCGCACTGCCTGCAGGTCGTGTAGTTCGTCGGGTTGGGGTGCCCGTTGCCGCACACGGCCGACAGCACCACACGTACTGAGGCCGACTCCGGCTCCGGGGCTGGTGCGGGCTCCGGGGCCGCAACCACCGGGGCCGCGGCACCCGGTCCGTGCACGTCGCCCCCCACCAGGGAGATCAGCTCACCGACCAGGTCCTCGGGCAGGCCCGAGACGGTGTGGCCGTCGTGGTCACCGAAGGGTCTCGCCCTGGCGACCCGGGGGGCCGCCTCCCCCTGGGACACGGAGCCTGCTGAGAGGGGCTCTTCTCTCCCTGACTCGGCCCAGGTGCTGGAACGAGGCTGCGGCATAGGCTCGTCCTGGCCGACCAGCTCATCGCGCAGCCGGTGCGAGAGGTCTTCGGGAATGCTGGAGACCGTGCTCCCGTCATGGTCCCCGGCATGCTCCCCGGCAGCAGCGTCGGCCGGGGAGCCGACGCTGCTGTGCTCCTCGGAGCCGCCCTCGAAGTCAGCCCCGGGCTCGCCCTCGAAGCCACCGGTGGGGCCACCGTCAGGGCCAGTGTCGGAGTCACCGCCTGAGGCAGCAGGAGCAGCAGCAGAGCCGTCAAGAGCGCCACCAGCACCGTGGTCCACACCGCCATCGGCGACCTCATCAAGACCGCTGCCAGCACCGTCGTCAGAACGGTCGTCACCACGGTCGTCACCGCGGTCGTCACCGCGGTCGTCAACGTCACCGTCGGGGCCACCGGCCTGCTCCTCACCCTGACCGTCACCAGCGCCAGGCAAGTCCGCGGCGACACGAGCCGCAGACAGAAGAGCCGCGTCCGGGGGAGTCGCCGCCGTCGCGGGAGCCTCCTCAGACACGGCAGGTGAGACACCAGGCCGGACCCAGCCCAGCCTGCCGTCCTCACCCTCTGCGGGCAGAGCATCCGAGTCACCAGGGGTCTGCGACCTGACCAGGCGTCGCATCGCACCGGTCCACTCCCCGGTCCAGGTCTCAGCCCACGTCCGCGGTCCGTTCTGGACCGGGACGCTGCTGCCGGTACCGTGCTCCACATCATGGCCAGGACCGTGGTCACGATCATGAACGGAGCGGCGGGCAGGATCATAGCCTGCGTCGCGATCAGCACCCTGCGCTGCTGAGTCGGCTACATCCGCTGAGTTCGCCGACTCCCCCGGCCCCCCTGAGTCCGAGTCCGCCAAGCTAGTACCGGTCTGCCTCTGGGCAGGCACCTCCGCCGTACCGCTGCTACCGAGGGAGGGGACGGGCGCCTGTGTCGCCCGACCAGCCTCTCCCCCTGTCCCAGGTGTCTCCTGGGCCGTACCGGTGTCCTGCTCGTCCTGCGGGGCAGCGCCCAGACCGTCGGGAGCCAGGGCCGCACCGGCACTGCGGCTACCGAGGTCGACAGGCCGGCCGGAGGACCGGGAGGAGGACTGGTCGGAGACAGCCCTGGGCCTGCGCCGGAGCCGGTCAGCGGGGGCTCGCTCAGGGTCGGCGTCGTCGTCCTGCTCCCCGGCACCGGAAGCTGCCTGCCCCGGCTCGCCGCCAGAGCCATCCGGCCCACGGTCACCGTCACCGCCAAGCGCAAGAGCCCCCGCAACCACCACAGCGTCAGCAGCCGGGCGGTAGACGGAGCCGGACCGCTCAGGCGAGCGCGCCACCACCGACCTCGGGGAGGCATAAGCCGTCTCCAGCCAGGTGGTGACGCTGGAGGCGTCGAGGGCCTGGCCGTCAACCTCCAGCCGGGCAGAGCCCCGCAGCGCCACGTGCATCATGTCATCCGGCGCAGAGACCGCGAGCGCAAAGTCAGGAATCGAGCCCAGGCGCCCCCCCATGCCGATGACAAGCTCGTCCAGGGCCTGGGTCAGCGACGCCTCCTCGCTGCGCAGCAACCGCCACAGACGCTCCGTGAGGTCCTGAGGCACCGTGGGGGACAGGAGCATCACCGCGCGAGCTGTAGCGACGCCCGTCCACGATCCCTCAGCCCACCATGCAAGCCTATCCGTACTATCAGTCATATCTTTCTCCTCAGCGGACGACGCACACTCCGTCACCCAAGTATGCCTGGCGACCACGTCGCACGTACTCCTCTTGTCCAGGAGATAGACGGTGAGCACCCTGCGAGTCCTCCACGTAGGTGCCGTTGGTGGACCCAAGGTCCGTCATGAGGACGCCGTCGGCACCAGGACGGACCAGGAGGTGGGTCTTTGACACCGAGTCGTCGCCGCGCAGAACCGCCACGAGCCGCGCCTGCGGGTGGGACTCGAGTGGCACGGGCTGGCGCCCCAGCACCAGCGGACCGCTCACCGCGACGGCCTCCCCGTCAAGGAGCAGCGTGCACAGGCTGGTCGAGACTGCTCGCGAGGAGATAAGGACCGTGCCGGCCATGCGGTCGAACCACGACCTGCCTCCGTCCCGTAGTGCAGTTAGCCACAGGACCAGCACGGCGACTCCGCCGGTGGGAACAGCAGCCAGCAGGACAAAGCCCGTATACGCCGCTGCGGCCCAGCCCGGAACCGCGCCCTGGGAGGCGATCCGACGACGGCGGGTCCCGGTCACCAGTCCCCCAGGGGAGGCGCCTGTCAACCCCGTCATGAGAGTCATCACAGCCATAAGAGCCACAGTGGCGCCAAGAGCGAATAAGATGCCATGGTGCACAGTCACCGCAAAGACTGTGAGAAGCAGCCCCGTATCTACGAGCGCTCGGACAGCCCGCCTGCCCGTCGAGGCTGGCACCATCGTCACGTGCGGCCCTCGGTCTCCCATAAGACAGCCATCGTAGACATCTAGGCGACTACATTGTGTCGGACCACAGGTCTCGGAAGGAGCACGACGTGCAGATCGCTGTCACGCCTGATCCCCAGTACTGGGTGATCATCCCGCCTTTCCCGCCCCCGGGATGGGCGCGGGAGGAGGCGAGGCACCGCAGCGCCTACCTGGGCGTCACCGGGCCGCAGTGGCGCTCGGAGCTGGAGTCGCTGCTGGAGGAGCTCCAGGCCATGGAGCGTCAGGGGCGTTTTGCCCGTCTCATGCACATAGACGACGTCGCCAAGCCCCCCTTCATGGTCGACCTCAGCCTGGAGATTGCCAGGGACGACGGGTCCAAGGAGGGACGCCGCACCACCCAGCGCACGATCATCGCCCAGATGCTGCCGCAGGCCGAGCCGGTCCGGCTTCGCCCAGGTCACGACATGGCGGGGTTCTCAGCCTTTGGGGACGGCACAGGCCCCACGCAGGGAGCGCTGGTGCTCCGGCTGGCAGGCCTGCCGACGGTTCCGGTAGACCTGGTGATGCGGCTGTGGGGCGCCAGCGTGGACACCATCGAACCCCACCTTGACGACCTCGTCGAGCTGGCCCGCCAGGTCGCGCCCGTCTAGTCCTGTCTGTGCCTCGCCGCCACCCTGGTCACCCTGCCGACTCTGTGTCTCAGCACAGTCTGTGTCTCAGCAGGAGCTGCCCTCCACCTCCCACAGTCTCCCGCACCAGCCGGGTCTCGCTGCTCACTCCTCCCCCTCCAGGGCCTGCGCCGTCTCCAGCCACTCCTCCTCCAGGGCGGCCCGCTTCTCCTCCGCCTGGGTCAGCTGCCTGCCCAGCTCAGCCAGCTCCTTCCCGCAGGAGGCGTCGTAGGCAAGCTCAGCCATCCGCGCACCTAGCCGCTCGACGTCAGCGGCCGTCGCCTCCAGCCTGCGCTCGACGCGGGCCAACCTCTTGCTCATCTCACGACGGCGGGCACCGCTGAGAACCTCCTTGCCAGGTGTCTCCGAGTCTCCCGAGCCACCCGCGTCACCTACCCCCGGGGCGCTAGCCCGACCGCCACCGTCACGGGGTCGCCCCGCCTGCCCACGAGAAGCCTTACGCGAGCCGTCCTGGGTCCCGGCAGCCTGGCGACGCAGCTCCAGGTACTGCTCTACCCCTCCGGGAAGGCTACGCAGCGACCCGTCCCCCAGGAGGGCTACCTGGTGGTCAGTCACACGCTCCAGAAGGTAGCGGTCGTGGGAGACAACGACCAGAGTGCCCGGGAAGGAGTCGAGAACGTCCTCCACAGCAGTCAGGGTGTCGGTGTCCAGGTCATTGGTGGGCTCGTCCAGCAGGAGCACGTTGGGCTCGGCCATGAGGAGCCGGAGCAGCTGAAGCCGCCTACGCTCCCCACCGCTGAGGTCACGCACCCGGGTCCAAGCACGCCGCCGCGTAAAGCCCAGGCGCTCAACGAGCTGGGAGGCGGACAGCTCCCTGCCTGAGCCCCCGCTGCCTGGGACCACTACTCGTTCACCAACGGAGGCCGCCGCCTCCACCACCGTCATGTCAGCCAGGGCGTCAAGCTCGTGGGTAGACTGCGACAGTACTGCGACCTGGACGGTCTTGCCACGCTCGACGCTACCCTGGTCCGGCTGCTGAACGCCCTCCAGCAGCCGCAGCAGCGTCGTTTTCCCGGCACCGTTGGCCCCGACGACGCCGACCCGCTCACCGGGCGCCAGGCGCCACGTCACCTGGTGCAGGACACGGTTCCTGTCATCAGGCTCCCCCCGCTCCGAGTGCCCCCCTCCTGGGCCGGGGTAGCTGAGGCTGACACTCTCCAGGTTGACGACCTTCCTGCCCAGCCTGGCCGAGGCCATGGCCGTCAGCTGCGCGGAGTCTCGGGGCGGCGGCTCGTCAGCGATGAGGGCCTCGGCAGCCTCCGTGCGGAAACGAGGCTTGGAGGTGCGGGCCGGCGCCCCGCGGCGCAGCCAGGCCAGCTCCTTGCGCAGCAGGCTCCTTCGCCGGGCGGCGGCGGCAGCAGCCTGCTGCTCCCGTTGCGCACGTGCCAGGACGTAGGCGCCGTACCCTCCGTCATAGGTCTGAATATGCCCGGGGACCTGCACTCTGTCTCCCACCGGGTCGCTACCGGGAACGACGTCCCAGATGCTGGTGCACACCGCGTCCAGGAACCAACGGTCGTGGGTGACGACCACCAGGCCCCCACGGTGCCTGCCCCCGGGGGCAAAGCGGTTGCCAAGGTGACGGGCCAGCCAGCTGACCCCCTCCACGTCGAGGTGATTGGTCGGCTCGTCCAGGATGACGACATCAGCCTGAGAGGCCAGCACGGCGGCCAGGGCGACACGACGCCGCTGCCCTCCTGAGAGCCTGTCCACCTCCATGTCCAGGTCCAGACCCGCCAGCAGCCCCGCGTGGATATCGCGCGCTGAGGGCCGTGAGGCCCACTCGTAGTCCGGTGCGCTGCCGTGGACCGCCTGGCGCACTGTCGTGCCTGGCGCCAGGGAGTCCGCCTGGCTGAGCATGACCAGCTCCACGTCCCCGGCCCGGGTCACGCGTCCCGCCTCAGGCTCACGCCTGCCGGCCAGGACCGCCAGGAGCGTGGACTTGCCCGCACCGTTAGGCCCCAGGACACCGACGCGCGTGCCGTCGTCCACCCCCAGCGTGACCGACTCCAGCAGCCGTCGTCCCCCGACGGAGATCTCCAGCTCCTCGGCGCCCAGCAGGTGCGCCATCAGCCCACCACCCGTGCGCCGGCCACCGGGGCGTCGGTACGCAGCACCCGCGAGCACAGGCCGGAGGCGCGCAGCGCACGGTGGACCCGCTGCGCAGCACCGGCGTCACGAACGAGCGCCGCCACTGTCGGTCCCGCCCCGGAGACGACGGCACGTAGGGCACCGGCTTCCTGGGCCACCCTGATCACCTCAGCGAGCTCGGGGCGCAGGTCTACCACGGCGTCCTGGAGGTCGTTGTGCATGGTAGCCGCCAGGGCGACAGGATCCCCGCTGCGCAGCGCCGCGGTGAGAGGACCGGGAACCTCCTCGGCTACAGGGCGGGTACCGGCAGCAGCGCTCAGCTCGTCGAAGCGCGCGAAGACCGCTGGGGTGGACAGGCCCTCCTGCTGGAGGCCAAGCACCCACTGGAAGGTGCCACGGGTCATCACAGGGGCCACCGTATCGCCTCGACCACGACCGATCGCCGTCGCCCCGATGAGCGGGAAAGGGACGTCCGCGCCGAGGCGGGCTGCCAGAGCCGTCAGCTCGGAGACGTCCAGGCCCGTGCCCCACAACGCGTTGCAGGCCACCAGCGCCGCCGCCGCGTCCGCCGAGCCTCCAGCCATACCTCCGGCCACAGGGACCCGCTTGCGCAGCAGGAGGTCAACCCCCTCAGTCACCCCCGTCGCCTCGGCCAGGAGGTCAGCGGCCCGCACAGCCAGGTTAGAGCGGTCAGTAGGAACCGTGGCGTCAGGCTCCTCCAGGACCAGGCTCACCCTTCCGTGGGCCTGCCTCGACTGGCGCCGGGCGGTGACCGTCTCGATCAGGCGCACCGCCTGGAAGACAGTCACCAGCGGGTGGTAGCCGTCCTTCCCGGGCGCTCCCACAGACAGGAACAAGTTGACCTTTCCCGGCGCCTCCACCCGTACAGAGGTGGCGGAGCCCGAGCGGACGGGACAGGACCCCGTCGGACCGGAGACAGGACGCAGGTGGCTCATGGACGCTCCTCACCGACACGGCGCAGCTGCTCGGCCACGGCAGCAAAGGCCGTCACGTCAAGCCGCTCACCACGGTCTCCAGGGGCGATACCGGCAGATCGAAGAGCCGACTCGGCACCGGCGGCGCTGCCCGCCAGGGGAGCCAGCGCCTGCCTCAGCGTCTTGCGACGCTGCGCAAAAGCAGCATCGATGACGGCGAAGACCTCCTCGCGGGAGGCACAGGTACCCGGAGGCTCCCGTCGTCGCAAGTGGACCAGCGCGGAGTCGACACGGGGAACCGGCCAAAAGACGCCTCGAGCCACGGCTCCTGCACGACGGACCGAGGCATACCAGGCGGCCTTGGCGCTCGGGGCGCCGTAGGTGCGCGACCCTGGGAGGGCGGCGAGGCGGTCAGCAACCTCCGCCTGGACCATGACTGTCAGCGTCTCCAGACTCGGCAGACATGCCAGGGCGGTGAGCAGGACGGGAACCGCCACGTTGTAAGGCAGGTTGGCCACCATCCGGCTCGGCAGGAGGCCTCCCAGCTGTTCTGGCCCGCTCAGGGTCAGCGCATCCATCGTCACGACCTCCAACTTGTGGGACGCCCAGGGCATGTGGCTGTCCACAGTCTGCGGCAGCGCCCCAGCCAGCACAGGGTCAACCTCAACGGCGATCACCTGCGCACCCGCCTCCAGAAGAGCCAGGGTCAAGGACCCCAGTCCCGGTCCTACCTCAAGAACCACCTCCCCCTCCCGCACGTCGGCAGTACGCACGATGCGGCGCACGGTACCGGCGTCGTGGACGAAGTTCTGCCCCAGGGCCTTGGCGGGACGGACCCCCAGGTCGCGGCACAGGCTGCGGACCTGCGACGGCCCGAGGAGCCCCTCCGCGTGCTGACCGGGTTGCTGGCTGACACGCCGCTCCACGTGCGCCGTCTCCTGGCAACCCCTCCCGAGCCCTGGCACGCTCGTGGTCAGAGCAGTCCCAGCTGAGCGGCGCAGTGGGGCCACTGGCCCCACCCGGCCGCCGCCTGGAGCCGCTTGGCAACAGCAGTCTGCTCGGCAGCGGAGGCCTCTGAGGGCAGGCCGGAGCCGCCATAGGCCTGCCATGTGCTCAACGAGAACTGGTACATCCCGTAGTAGCCGTTGCCGGTGTTTGTCGTCGGGTCACCCCCGGACTCGCACTGTGCCAGCGCCGCCCAGACGTCGTCAGAGCCTGCGTCCGGGGAACCAGACGACCCGGGGGAGGCCTCCTCCCCGGAGTCGGAGTCCTGCGAGCCCCCCTCCTGCGTGCTGCTGGTGTCTGAGGGCTGCTCCTGGGGCGCCTCGCTCTCCTGCCCGGAGGGCGGCTCCTGCGACGAGGCCCCCTCCGAGGCGGACGCGGTGGGCTCGGCTGCCTGCTGCGCGCCGGTGCCGACCTGGACCACCTCATCGACCTTCTCCGAGACCACCACCGAGGACACCGCCTGGCGCGAGACCTCCTCACCGTCAACAGTCGTCACCTGGTAGACCGTACGCACCACCCCGTCAGCACCCTCGGTCACCACCCGCCTCTCACCCTCAGGCAGGTCACCCGTCTCCTGCTCCACGGTCCCGTGGGCCTCAGTAACCTCCTCCGTCACCGTCGACACCTCAGCACCAGACCCCTCCACGACGACGCCCTCTCCCTGGGCGGTGGTGGGGTGAGCCTCTCCACCCAGCGCCGCCACCGAGGTGTCCTGCCCTGACGACCCGTCGGAGGCCGCCCGTACGGCAGCATAGGCGCCGCCGGACAGAGCCAGGGCCAGGGCGGCCGCAGCAGCACCCGCACGCAGCCGGGCGGAACGCCGACTCGCCGCCGAGCCCACGGCTGCGTCCGGGCCGTCAGGACTGTCGTTCTCGGACGTGCTCTTCAGGTGACGACCCACGAGGCCCTCCCTCATTCTCGTTGGCGGTGGAGCTCACCGTAGTTGACCGGCCCCGGAGGAGCAACCCGTGGAGCCCGGGCGCAGCACCCCCGTCAGTACCAGCCGACGGACTCCGAGTGCGCCCAGGCGGAGCAGGGCGTGCCGTATCGGCCAGAGATGTATCCGAGCCCCCAGGTGATCTGAGTCACCGGGTTGGTCTGCCAGTCGGAGCCCGTCTCCGCCATCTTGGAACCCGGAAGGGCCTGCGGGATGCCGTAGGCACCCGAGGAGGGATTCTGAGCCTGGTAGTTCCAGCTGGACTCGCGGTTCCACAGGCTGACCAGGCAGGAGAACTCCGCGTCGTCCCAGCCATAGCCAGCCATCATCGACTTGGCGACCGCCTGGGCACTGGCCGGGTCGGTCCCTGCGCCCGCAGCCACCTGCACGTCCCCGGCCTCTCCGTCCCCGTTGGAGGAGGAGTCACTGGAAGAGGAGGAAGAGGAGTCCGCAGCCGAGTCAGTGGGCTCGGCTGCCTGCTGCGCGCCGGTGCCGACCTGAACCACCTCATCGACCTTCTCCGAGACCACCACCGAGGACACCGCCTGGCGCGAGACCTCCTCACCGTCAACAGTCGTCACCTGGTAGACCGTACGCACCACCCCGTCAGCACCCTCGGTCACCACCCGCCTCTCACCCTCAGGCAGGTCACCCGTCTCCTGCTCCACGGTCCCGTGGGCCTCAGTAACCTCCTCCGTCACCGTCGACACCTCAGCACCAGACCCCTCCACGACAGTGGCCTGACCGCCCCCCTGCTCCGCGGGCGTCGGCGCCTCCGCACCCAGGGCACCGAAGGCGCCGTCGGAAGAGGTGCCCTCCTCACCCTGGGAGGAGACAGCCGCGTACGCGCCACCGGAGACGGCGATCGACAGGGCGGCGGCCACGCCGCCGGCGCGGAAGAGCATGGGAGCGAAGGGGGTGCTCGCAGGACCCTCGGCACGCCGCCTGCCGCGCCCGCTGTCGGGAGTCAGGCCTCTGGAGGCCAGGGCACCGAGCTCCACCAGGGTGGTGTTCAGAGAGCTTGTCTGACAGTGACGACCCACGATATGACTTCCTTTGCTCGACGAACTCGGGCCACGGTAGCGGACAAACAGCGGAAACGACAATGTATCTGCTCACATCCCGCCTCCCGCTCACGTGCGACAGAAACGGTGCAGGTCTCAACTGGCCCAGCCCTGAAACGCGGCTGGCAGGACACTGACAGCGCTGCTGATAGCACACCGACAGCGCCTACGGAACGGGGGAGGCGGCTGAGGCTGGTAGCAGCGTCGGTACCGACGTCCCAGACGCAGGCGCGGGGCACCGAAGGCATTGACAGAAGGAATCTGCGACTCAGCCCACCGCCTCCGGCCACGTGCCGTAGACGAGCCGGGTCGTGTCCTGGAGGCGCTGGCAGGTGCGCTGCTCGTCACTGCCCCGCAGCTCGGACAGACAGCGCACCGTGGCACCTATGAGGTAGGAGGCGTTGGGACGACCACGCCACTGCCGGGGCGGGAGGTAGGGCGCATCGGTCTCCACCAGCAGCAGCTCCGCCGGGACAGTGGCCAACGCCTCACGCAGCCACCCATTGGAGGGATAGGTCACCGGGCCCGCGACCGAGACGTACCACCCGTTGTCCGCACAGGCTGCCGCCAGCGGTGTCCCACCGGAGAAGCAGTGGAAGACCGTGCGTCGGGGAGGCCCGTCGGCCAGGAGGAGTGACACGCAGTCCTCGTGCGCATCACGGTCATGAACCTGCAGCGGGAGGTCGAGGTCCTTGGCTAAGGCGACGTGGGCACGAAAGGCCTCCTTCTGGGCCTGCGCTCCTCGCGGACCGGTGCGGAAGTAGTCCAGACCGGTCTCCCCGATCGCCACCACGAGGTCGCGGTGGTCACGCACAACCCGCTCCAGCCGGGCCAGGACGTCGTCCAGCGGCTCGTCGTGGTGCACGCTGGTACGCGGCTCCAGGCCGTCAGGGCCGACCTCGCGCACGCCCGCGTGGGCCACGGCCTCATTGGGGTGGACAGCAAGCGCCACCCGTACACCCGCCAGGTCCCGAGCCAGGGACAGCGAGGACTCCCAGGACGGCACCTCACAGGCCGAGGTGATGATCCTGGTCACCCCGACCGCCCGCGCCCTGTCCACCAGCTCGTCAGCACGCAACGGCTCAGAACCACCAGGCACACTCGCGTCCGAGGGCACGGGCAGGTGGGCGTGGTTGTCCGTAACCGGCAGGGCCAGGGGCTCGACAGCGTCAGCGGGCGGCCACGACCGATCTGCTCTCCTGGGGCTCACAGGCTGCTCCCATCTCCCTGCTCAGGCACCGGCACCGTCAGTCTCGGGATGCACCAGGGCAGCGTATCGCGCCAGCTCCTCCTCCACGACGGCCTCGTCCAGCTTGGTGAACACAGGTGCCGGCCTGGCAACCTCCGCCCCCACGACGACCGGGTGGCGCCCCCATGTCGGCGCGCCGGTGTAGTCGCCGGTGATCACCGGGTAGCCCTGGCGCCCGGCAAAGGCCTCCGGCAGGATCTCCGGGTCCAGCTCGTCGACCTCCTCGGCATGAGGCATAGGCGCCACCGTCCCCTCACCGCCCAGGATCCTGTCAATGTCGTTGGCCGCGTGGGGAAGGAAGGGCGAGAGCATGAGGTTGAGGTCGGCCACGACCTGGGCCAGCGTGTGGAGCACGGTGGCCAGCCGGTCTCGGGTCTCCTCGTCCTCCCCCCTGAGCTTGAAGGGCTGGGTGTCAGCCACATACTTGTTTGCCTCGCCCACCAGGCGCATCGCCTCTGCCAGAGCCGCCTTCTGGCGGTGCCGGGCGATGAGGTCACCCACCGTAGCGAAGCCGGCCTCGACGGAGTCAAGGAGGGCACGGTCTACGTCCTGGAGCCTTCCTGGAGCCGGGACGGCCCCGAAGCGCTTGTGGATCATGGAGGCGGTGCGGTTGACCAGGTTGCCCCAGCCTGCTACCAGCTCCCCGTTGGTACGGCGCACGAACTCCGCCCAGGTGAAGTCGGCGTCGGCGGTCTCCGGTCCGGCGGCACAGATGAAGTAGCGCAGGGCGTCAGCCTGGTACCTCTGGAGGAAGTCACGTACGTAGATGACGATACCGTGGCTGGAGGAGAACTTCCTTCCCTCCATGGTGAGGAACTCGCTGGAGACCACCTCAGTGGGCAGGTTCAGGGTTCCCAGGTCCCCGGCTGCTCCTCCACGCTCTCCCTCGCCGTCGTAGCCCAGGAGCTCGGCCGGCCAGATCTGGGAGTGGAAGACGATGTTGTCCTTACCCATGAAGTAGTAGGACAGGGCGGCCGGGTCGTTCCACCAGGCCCGCCAGGCCTGGGGGTCCCCGCTACGCCGGGCCCACTCGACGGAGGCCGACAGGTAGCCGATGACGGCGTCGAACCACACGTAGAGACGCTTGGTAGGCTGGTCCTCCCAGCCCGGGACAGGAATCCCCCAGTCGATGTCGCGTGTCATGGCCCGGGGGCGCACGTCGTCGAGAAGGTTCTGGGAGAACCGGATGACGTTGGGCCTCCAGGTCCCCGAGGCCGCACGCTCCTCCAGCCAGGCCCCCAGGGAGGAGGCCAGGGCGGGCAGGTCCAGGAACCAGTGGGTGGACTCCACGAACTCGGGCACTTCTCCGTTGATCCGAGAGCGCGGGCTGATCAGGTCGGTGGGGTCCAGCTGGTTGCCGCAGGAGTCGCACTGGTCGCCCCTGGCCCGGGAAGAGCCGCAGATGGGGCAGATTCCCTCAATGTAGCGGTCTGGCAGGGTACGCCCCGTGGAGGGGGATATGGCCGAGCGGGTAGCCTTTTGGACCATGTAGCCGTTGTCCCGCACCGTTCGGAACATGTCCTGCACCACCCGGTAGTGGTTACCTGCTGTGGTACGGGTGAACAGGTCGTAGGACAGGCCCAGGGCTACCAGGTCCTCGACAATGAGGCGGTTGTTGCGGTCCGCCAGCTCACGGGCGCTGACTCCCTCCTCGTCGGCGGCGACGAGGATGGGGGTGCCGTGCTCGTCCGTACCCGACACCATGAGCACGTCGTGGCCCGCCATGCGCATGTACCGGGAGAAGACGTCAGAGGGGACTCCAAAGCCGGCGACGTGGCCGATGTGGCGCGGGCCGTTGGCGTAGGGCCAGGCGACTGCGGACAGGATGTGGGTCATGGGGCCACCTTATCTGCTCACACCGGGCTCGACCGCCGCTGACGAACTCACTGTGGACGACGTAGACAGCACCGCGGACGACAACCACGGACACTGGACACTGTAGGACACAGAAGGACAGGCGCGAGGGTCTGACGCTATGGTGGCCCCGGTCGGGCCGTGCGCACCGACGCCCAGCGCCGGTGTCTGCGCTGTCACCAGCGCCACCAGCCCTGCGTCGGCAGTGCCCAAGTCCGTCCCAGGAGTCCACGCAGCATCACGAAGGCCAGTCATGACTCAGTTCCCAGGATCCCAGCCGCCAGGCCCCTCGCCCTATCCGGCTGGCCACGCCCCTGGTGCAGGCACCGGCCAGCCCGCTCCCGCCAGCAGCCCCGGCGCGGTTCCTGGCTACG
Organism: Actinomyces sp. 2119; assembly: GCF_003591215.1. Lineage (NCBI taxonomy): Bacteria > Bacillati > Actinomycetota > Actinomycetes > Actinomycetales > Actinomycetaceae > Actinomyces > Actinomyces sp. 2119. Next base: position 4,142 of record NZ_QYRR01000012.1, on the reverse strand, counting down.
GCGGCTACGGCCCCACCCCCACGGGCCAGCCCCTCCCCTATGCGGCCACCTCCCCGGGACCCGCCTCGGGGCTGTCACCTGTACCACCTGGATCGGGAGGCGGCGTGCCCTCCAGGTCACTGCGGGGGCCGGTGCTCCTGCTGGTGGCAGGGATTGTCCTGCTCCTGGGTGCCGGGGTCTTCCTCTACGCCAGCCTGCGTCCCGTCGCCAGCGCGACGTCACTCAGCCAGTTCAGCACAGGCTACGAGATGCAGGCCGAGCTGGAGAACGACACCACCTACGGCCTGTACTACGACGACTCCGGATCCACCCCAGACTGCCAGGTGGCCTCACCGCAGGACGACGACGTCAGTGTCAACACGAACATCACCGGCACTGTCACCGTCAACAACCACACCCTGTTCGCGACCTTCGTCACCAATGAGGCTGGTGACTACACCATCACCTGCACCAGCAGCACCGACCAGGACGTCTATATCGGCCTGGCGGCAAGCGTGAGCGGCATCTTCGGGTTCGTCGGGGGCATCCTGGTCGCACCGCTGACCGGCACGGCTGGCCTCGCCATGGTCGTTGTCGGCCTGATCTGGCTCACCAGACGCCGCCGCGCCCGAGGCTCCCAGCCCCCGGCGCCTACCTCTGCGGCAGCCGCCTCGCCAGTACCTGGTCGCCCCGGGGCCTACGGAGGCACGCAGGCGCCCAATACCGGCTACACACCGTACACAGCACCCGGGCAGGGCTACAGTCCTCCCCCAGGAACCAGCCACGACCACACTGCGCCGACCTCACCATCCGTGTCACCGGCCACGGGCGCGCAGCAGCCTCCTGCCGAGGCGGCGCCAGCATCCTCGCCTCCGCCCCAGGGCCCTGGCTACCCCAGCGGGTACCAGGGCGGATACGGACAAGGAGGGTGGCCCCGGGGCTGACTGGCCCAGCACGCTCAGCGACCCCGGCAGGCCAGGGCGGCGCGGTAGACCTCGTTGGGACGCAGGCCGACTTCCCTGGCGACCTGGGCTGCCGCTTCCTTGAGCCGCATGCCGTCCTCAGCCAGGGCAAGAGCCTCGCGAGCCGCCGCCCGGGTGTCAGCCACTGGGGGCCGGGCGCCAGCGACCACCAGAACAACCTCCCCCCGGACACCGTCAGTGGCGAGCCGGGCGAGATCGCCCAGGTCTGCCCGAAGCACCTCCTCGAACGTCTTGGTCATCTCCCGGCACAGGGCGGCGGGTCGGTCCGCACCGAGGACCTCGGCCATGACCTGCAACGTGGTACCGACCCGCCGAGGCGACTCAAAGAAGACCATAGTGCGTGTCTGCCCTGCAAGGTCGTGCAGTACCCTACGCCGCTCGCTGTCCTTGCGAGGCAGAAAGCCCTCGAAGCAGAAGCGGTCGGTTGGAAGTCCCGACAGCACCAGAGCGGTAAGTACCGCAGAGGGGCCGGGAATCACGGTAACCGGGACACCTGCCTGCGCTGCCGCCACGACAAGACGGTATCCCGGGTCCGAGATCGCGGGCATGCCCGCGTCCGAGACCACGACGACGCTGCGTCCCTCCTGGGCCGCAGCGACAAGGTCGGCAGCGCGAGCACTCTCGTTGTGCTCGTAGAGGGAGACCACCCGTCCTCGAGGAACCACGTCCAGCCGCCGCACCAGGCTCGTCAGGCGCCGCGTGTCCTCCGCAGCGAGAAGGTCCGCGCTCTCCAGGTGGCTGCGCAGGCGCAGGGAGGCGTCGTCCGCGTGACCGATCGGGGTCGCGGCTAAGGTGATGGTTCCCGGCCGCGGTCCGGAGGCTGTCTGGGTACCAGGCCCGCCGCCCGGCATCGCGGTACCCTCTCGCCTCCGCTCGGGAACCGGGGCCGACTGGAAGGAGCCAACGGACTCGGCGAGATCCGCCTGGTCCCCCTGGGGTGCCCGGGCACTGGAAACGCTGCCAGCGGAGAAGGTGCTGTCATCCACGGGGCCAGTATGACCGTCCCCCTAGACTCGCGACGTGACCACTGCAAGTACGTCGTCCCCCGACAAGGCTGCCGACGCACAGGCAGGAACGGCTGGAGCCGACCTGCAGGACACGGCCAGCCCAGCCCAGCCCAACCGCGCGGAGGACGGGCAGCGCGCCGAGGACGACCTGCGCGCCGCACTGGGGCTTGACCCCGCGGGGTCGCAGGCTCCCCGGGCCGTCCGCGTCCGCGGCTGGGTGGCGACCGGGGCAGCCGGGATCATTGCCACCCTGCTCAGGCTCCTCGGACTGGCTCATCCCAGCACCCTCATGTTTGACGAGACCTACTACGTCAAGGACGCCTACGCCTTGTGGACCGTGGGCTACGAAGCACAGTGGGCAGAAGGGTCGGACGAGCTGTTCGCAGCGGGAGACTTCTCCGGGATGTCGACGGAGCCCAGCTTCGTCGTCCACCCCCAGCTCGGCAAGTGGCTGATCGGTCTGGGCATGCAGGCTCTTGGGCCTGAGTCCCCGGTGGGCTGGAGGATCGTCCCCGCGATCGCTGGCGTCCTGACCGTGGTACTCCTAGCCCGCCTGACGTTCCGGCTGACCGGCTCCCCGGTCCTGACAGGACTGGCAGGGCTGCTGCTAGCCATTGACGGGGTCGCCCTCACCGAGTCCAGGATCGGGCTCCTGGACGTCTTCGTAGGCCTGTTCGCGACCCTGACGATGTACTGCCTGGTGCGCGACCGCCAGTGGTCCCGGGCCAGGCTGGCCCGGGACCTTGCTGGCACAGGCGCTGGCCATCTCGCTCCTCGCGCACACGTACGTCCCTGGCTGTGGGCCACAGGAGCAGCCTTGGGACTGACCTGCTCCATCAAGTGGTCCGGCCTGTACCTGCTGGCGGTTGTAGGGGTCATGGTCGTGGTGTGGGACACCCAGGCCTTGAAGAAGGTGCAGGCAAAGGCGTGGTTCCTGGAGGGGACACTCTCCCGCGGGATCGGTGACTTCATCCGGCTTGTCCCCACGACCGCCCTGGTCTACCTTCTCATGTGGTGGTCGTGGTTCACGCACGACGGCGCCTACAAGCACGGCTGGGCCGCTCAGCAGCGGGCAGCAGTGGGGGAATCGGCACGGTCCTGGCTACCTGACGCCCTCAACGACCTGGTGGAGTACCACCTGTCCATGTACACCTTCCACGTGGGTCTGGACTCCGAGCACCCCTACCAGTCCCGTCCCGCAGGATGGCTGCTGCAACTGCGACCGACTTCATTCTACTGGGCCGGCGAGGAGGAGCTGGCAGGCCAGGACTGCGGATCGCAGCAGTGCGTCCAGGCCATCACCTCCATCGGTAACATCCCGGTGTGGTGGGCTGCCTGCGTCGCGCTGGTCGCCGTGGTCCTCCTGGCGACCGTCGGCCGTGACTGGCGCGCCTGGGTGCCACTCGCTGGCTACCTGGGCCTGTACGTGCCGTGGTTCCAGTACCCTGACCGCACCATCTTTACCTTCTACACGGTCGCGTTCGTGCCTTTTGTCGTGCTGGTTCTGGTTCTAGGGCTGGGCATGGCCTCAGGCCTGCTTCCACCGCTGCCCGGGACACCGCCTGGCGACGAAGGAGGATGGGTGCTGTCCGTCAGGCGGATGCGGCGGTGGCTCGGCGGCCGGGTTCGACGGTCCCCTGGCGCTTACCGGGTCGACGCCGACGATGTCCTCGCAGAGGACCGCACAGGACCTGGTGACGTGGTCAGTCCCAGCAGCGACGCAGCAGTGACCGGTGCTGAACTGACCGGTGCTGAAAGCAGCAGCGACACAACTAGTTGCGAGGGCCGACGTGGCCTGGCGGCGGTGTGTTCTAGCTCCGAGGAGATGTCAGTGAGCAGGCAAAGGCCGTTGCCTGTCGTCCAGCGATGGACGGGTGTGCCTGCCGAGAGGGTACGCCGTGGTGGTGTGGTCCTGGTTGGTGTAGTGACGGTAGCGGCTGTGGCCTTCGCAGTGGGTTGGTGGTGTGTGTGGACTGGGACGACGGTGTCCTACGAGGTGTGGCGGTGGCACATGCTGCTGGGGTCGTGGATCTGAGGGGGACCCGCAGGGGGGCGCGTGCGGGGGCGTGTCGCCGCCGGGGGGTGCTCCTCCGGCTCGCGGTCCGTGTGGTGGCACGGGCGGGCCGCCCCCCCTTCCTTGCCCCACAAAAAAAGGGGGGGGGGGGGGGGGGGG